>JANQTT010000053.1 GCA_030731565.1 Rickettsiaceae bacterium
TGCTATCGATTTGGTATTATTACTTTTTTTATACAAAATTTCTTCTACTTTTAACCCCAACTGTGGTTAAGAAAGGAGCTGAATAGGTGAAGATATTAGGGTATTCTAGAGTTTTCAACCAATAAAGATTACCCTAATGAATATAGATTACGATAGTTTATTCTGTTTTGTCGATGATTTTTACAAAGGATTTGAGCCATGGTATAAAAAATCTCTGATTAGCTCTGGTACCAAAAAGAGAAACAGGGAATGTAAAATGAGTTTATCGGAAATAATAACAATTCTGATAGCCTTTCATCAATCAGGCATGGCTTGCTTTAAATATTTTTACCTTGAACTTATGAGAAATTATAGAAATTTATTCAACTATTTAGTGCATTACGATCGATTTGTAGCTTTGATAAAACTTGCCTTTCCAGCTTTAGTTTGCCTACTCAAAACTCTTGAAGGTACAGTTACTGAATACCTGTTCATTGATGCTACACCAATGGCAGTGTGTCATAATTTACGAGAGAAAAGACATAAAGTTTTTAAGGGATTGGCTAAAAAAGGGAAAACTTCTACAGGTTGGTTTTTTGGATTTAAACTGCATTTTATCTTTAATACTCATGGTGAAATAGTAAGAATGCAAATTACTGGTGGTAATGTTAATGATCGTTCTCCGGTCATGGATCTAATGAGAGACATTTCTGCTAAGCTTATCGGCGATAAAGGTTATATCTCTAAAAAATTATCGGCTGAATTATTTGAACAAAAAGCTACCTTGATTACCAAGATAAAAAAGAAGATGAAAAACTATTTGATGGATATAACCGATAAGATGATGTTAATGCGTAGGTCTTTTGTTGAGACTATCTTTTCATCGATAAAGCTTTTAGGTACTTTAATTCATCATAGGCATAGATCTCCTATTAATGCCTTTACCCATTTGTTTGCAGGGCTTATTAATTACCAGATTCGTACCGATAAACCCTCATTAGATCAGTTACTAAAATTGAATCCTTAACCACAGTTGGGGTTATCTTTAAGAAAAATTCTAGTTAAATGAAGTTTTACTGATTCTAAAACCTCTTGAAGTTTATCATTTTCACGTATTGCGGAAACAACTATAGAGTAGAATAGTTTTGGATTTGAAGATGCTACGTTCATCATTTCTTTTCCATTTGCACTGTTCAGGATCTCTCTCATTAATGTTCTGATTATAACAGTTTCTTCGGGGCTAAGGTCGTAAAAATATGAAGCGATAATAGAATCAATTAAAGCGTCGTGCGATTGTTCTTTGGGCTTATTGCTCTCATCAGAATCAATGTCTCGTTCTGGAGTAATTGCAATAATAAAAATATTCATAATTGATGAAAAAGATTCATCAGTAATTACCTTTAGACCGAGCTGTTTTTTGATTCTGAGGGTACATTCGTTTATATGAAGAGCCAAATCAGGTTTAGAGTCAAGACGCCCTGCGTAATCAACAGCAAGTAAATTTGCTAATGATATGCAAAGCTTTTCGCTTAAATTGCCCCTAAGATATTCTAAAAAGTATTCTTTAAAAGGATTAGGGTCTACACCTGGCGGTAGAGATAAATCAATTCTCATAAACAATCTCTCTTAATTGAATTTCCATTTTAATCTCTATAAGTCCTGGAACCTTTTTGGTATTCAATTTACCTATAATATCAGGTGTTAATGCGTTATGTTCCTTTATGCTGGTACTAGTTACAACAGATCCGTATGGAAGCATTTTATATATTTCATTGCATATCATTATCATGCTCATATGATCTTCGCTTTTAAATGAGATTTTAATTTCATAATGGTTCATTTTTATATTACTAGCGTAGTTTTGGGTTATTTCATTATCAAATTGTCTAGATATTTGTACAAAAATAGGTTCAAAAAGCGAATATTTGGCATTTAAAGTAGAAACTTGGTTTATAAATTCCGTCCTGTCTAAGCAAGGATAATTTCTTGCTTTTTTAATAAGCTCCTTATAGTTTTCTCTAGTATATAATATTTTGTCTTCAAAGTTTGTTATAGAAGCCAGCCTTGTTTTCGATGTTTGTAGTAAATTATATGACTGTTTATTTTTAGCTAACGAATCCTCTAAATCGTCGGAAAAGACTGGAATTAAAGTAAATAAAATTATGGCTGTGATGATATACAGAACTGCTTTGAAAAAAATAATATTTTTCAAATGTATAATTAATTTATCTAGCATTTTTTTTGGCCTCAATTGTTCCTTCAAAGGTAATTTTTGCTGGGATAATAACTTTTTTTGCGACTTCAGTGATATCGTCAGGATTGTGTTCGTGTTTTAGATTCCCTTTTACAAAAGTAGGTTTTAGTCTGTTAGCATACGTATTAATAATTTTTATTCCATGCAAAGTCGAGTGCTTAGGGCCTTCATATTGATAATCAATGATTATATTAAGCTTGCTCGTGAGAAAATTTATATTTTCCGGATCCTTAACTTTCCAAGACATTTTTTTAATTTTAAGATTTGGTGTATTATAAGAAAAAATAGCTTTTATATGATCGAATGGCGTGATTATAGTTTCATTAATTAAATTTTCTAAGTTGTATAATTCGATTAAATCATTTGCATTTTTTAGTTCAGGATTGCGTTTTTGTATATTTCTATATTCTTCGGAGAGCTTATAATATTCTTGATTATAATTTGTTGTTTCGTTTTGTATCAAAATAGATCTATATTTTATTATAGAAAGGGCAACGCATATACCACAGATAATCACGAGTAACGGCTTAAAAAGAATGCCGTTTATTAGGCTGAGTTTCGTAATTGATTTTAGTGGTTTATTTAGGGCTAGATGAGTGCTAAAATTATTAAATATTTCCAGTAGCATATTATCCTGAAACCGATCTATTTTTTTATTTTTTGATATGCTTACTTCTTCGTCAGCTATAGCTATAGTTTTGCAATTAGCAAACTCTAGAGAGCTGAGAAGGTTTTGTAGTTTTTTATCAGATAATGTAATTATACAAGTTTGTAAGTTTAGTTTTTCTATAAAAGGTTTATAGTATAATAGCTTGTCAGAAATAGTTTGTTCAATTGTTCCTTGTACGTACATATCTGATTTATCGCCAGGATACTCAACTACTTGCTCATCCATGATATTCTTTTTATATTTAACTACCACGCGGATACCACTAGATTTCGTGATAGTTACAAATACCTGTAAGTGATTAACAAATTCTGTGTTTTGTGTTTTTTGAAGAATTCTTTCAATAATAGTTCCAAATTCCAGAGATAGAAAATATATTCCACTATACTTAAAAGAATTAGTTATTACGTATCCCAGAAGCTCACTGATTGGAAATACAAAAGGTGTAGATGCAATGCATGTGTTCCATACCTCACCATTTTGCGTTGTGATTTCATACACGTTATAAGCAACAATATCTTCCGGGCGGTAGTTTTTTTGAATAAAATTTTCAACAGGATTATTTTTTATTATAGAACTAATAATTGGCATTATTTCATGTTTTAGAATGCAATTTTTATCGTCTAATAAGAAAATAATATGATAACTTTTATATTTTTTTAAAAAACCTTGGTACTTTTTTTGGAAATCATTATCTTTACTATTAACGAAAATACTGCTTACTTCTTCGCCTTTTTTAAAAGCGGAAAAAGTTATACCAGTCTTTCCTATAAGAATTATTACGTTTTTTCTATGGAATAAGTTGTTAAATAAGTTAACAAAAAATTCTAATCTATAGGTGCGTTGCTGGTTCATTACGTTATTGTTGGTTTTTTAAAACAATTTACTTAATTCTTTCTTACGCTAAGATTATTGCGTAAGTCTATTAAGCTCAATATCAATAAAAATAAGCAAAAAGCTTTTTAAATTAATATTGTAATTTGGCCATAAATTTATTAATGTAAACGCGAATTAGAGATAAGAAAAATTAGAGGCGCTAGGAAAGACAATAGGGACAAATACTAATACCATTTTTTAGATTAAATATTACAGCGTTGCTCCTTGATCACCTATCCGTATATAGGCTTCGCTCCTTGCGCCTTGTGCTATTTAATCTAAAAAAAATGGTATAATTACTTTTTGAGCGTTAAATATTTTATAATATAACCAAGATAAATAAAAACAAAAGCAGATCGATGTCAAAATTAACTACACAGCAGATAAGAAGTACTTTCATTGATTATTTTAAAGATCATGGGCATACCCATGTGCCTTCTAGTTCTTTGGTTCCTCATAACGACCCTAGCTTGATGTTCGTGAATTCTGGGATGGTTCAATTTAAGAATGTATTTACCGGAGTAGAAACCAGAGAATATAAAAGAGCTACTACTAGCCAGAAGTCTGTTAGAGCTGGAGGTAAACATAATGATCTAGATAATGTTGGTTATACGGCTAGGCATCATACATTTTTTGAAATGTTAGGGAACTTTTCTTTTGGAGATTATTTCAAAGAAGAAGCTATATCCTATGCATGGCGGCTGCTTACAGATAGTTTTTCAATACCAAAAGAAAAGTTATATGTAACTGTTTACCATGATGATGAAGAAGCGGTATCTCATTGGAAAAAAATATCAGGTTTTGGAGATGATAGAATTATCAGAATTAAGACTAGTGATAATTTCTGGTCAATGGGAGATACTGGACCATGCGGGCCATGTTCAGAAATTTTTTATGATCACGGCGAACATATACCTGGGGGGCTTCCCGGTACGCCTGAACAAGATGGCGATCGATTTATTGAGATTTGGAACTTGGTATTCATGCAATATGAGCAGGTAGATAAAGATACACGTATTTTACTACCTAATAAATCTGTTGATACTGGAATGGGATTAGAACGGATTTCAGCTGTAGTGCAGGGAGTTCATGATAATTACGACACAGACATGTTCCAGGACCTTATTGGTCATGCTGAATCAATCTTAAAAGTACCAGCTAAAGGTGAGGCTTTATTTTCATATAGAGTAATTGCGGATCATTTAAGATCGTCTGCTTTTTTAATTGCAGATGGCGTAATGCCATCTAATGAAGGTAGGGGATACGTTCTAAGACGTATTATGAGAAGAGCTATGCGTCATGCGCATCAACTTGGAGCTAAAGAGCCTCTAATGTATAAGTTATTGCCAAAATTAGAAGATCTATTTGGTCATCCATATACTGAACTTACTCGCGCAGAAGAATTTATTACAAGCATATTAAAACAAGAAGAAGAAAGATTTAAGTATACCCTAGATAGAGGGCTGAAACTACTTGAAGATGAGACAAGTTCTATACCTAAAGGCGGGAACCTATCCGGAGATCTGGCATTTAAATTATATGATACTTATGGTTTTCCACTGGATTTGACAGAAGACATCCTTAAAAAGCAGAAAATTTCTGTTGACCATGCTGGATTCGATAAGCATATGCAAATCCAAAAAGAACGGGCAAGAAAATCATGGGCAGGTTCTGGAGAATCTAAAACTGACACAATCTGGTTTGATATAGCTTCGGAATTTGGAGCAACGGAATTTTTGGGATATTCACTAGACTCAGCGGAAGGAAAAGTTGTCGCGCTAGTACAGAAAGGTAAGGAAATTGATCAAGTTTCTGATATTAATGCACAATTTACATTAATTGCAAACCAGACACCATTTTATGGAGAATCTGGCGGTCAAATGGGTGACATTGGTATTATTGAATCTACTCATTGCAGGATAGAAGTGGTCGATACGCTGAAATATCTTGGAAAAATTATTGGCCATGTATGCGTTTTAAAAGAAGGAGTAGTTTCTAAAAACGATGAAATTAAAATGGCCATTGATAGCAAGTATAGAAGTGATTTAAAGATGCATCATTCGGCAACGCATATTCTTCATGCTGTCATGAGAGATGTTTTAGGAAGACACGTTACTCAAAAAGGATCGCTTGTTGCAAAAGATAAGTTAAGGTTTGATTTTAGCCATCCAAAAGCTTTAACCAAGGCGGAAATAAGGCTGATTGAGCAAAGAGTCAATCAAATTATATCTCATAATTCACAAGTAATTACAAAATTAATGTCTGCTGATCATGCTATTGAATCAGGAGCAATGGCATTATTTGGAGAGAAGTATGATTCAGAAGTTAGAGTTGTTTCATTAGGACCTATCACTGAAGAAAATAATCCATATTCGTTTGAGTTGTGCGGTGGTACGCATGTTAAGAGAACTGGTGATATTGGAGCATTTAAAATCCTTAGTGAAGGAGCAATTGCAGCTGGAATTAGAAGGATAGAAGCAATCTGCGGTGAATATGCTTTTGCTAGCATTACGGAAGATGAGGAGCTACTTGATAAAGTCATCGATACCTTAAAAAGTAATAAAGTAGAGCTAGTGCAAAAAGTAGAAGGACTACTGGGTGCCAAGAAAAATCTTGAAAAACAGCTAGAAAATATGCATATGGACAAGATGGTCCTCAATGAGGTAGAGATAAAACAGAAATCTAAAAAAATAGATGGAGCTAGATTGCTATATACAAAATTTGATAATATTGACGCAAAAATGCTCCGTATATCCGCAGAGAATTTAGCTAAAAGCCATGACGATTTAGTGATTGTTTATGTTTCAAAGAATAATGACAAGTTATCAATTGTTGTAGCTGTTTCAAAAGCGGTATCAGTAAAATACAATGCAGGTTACATTGCTAAAGAAGCTTCTGCTTTTGTTGGTGGAAGCGGCGGCGGGCAAGCGATGCTAGCCCAAGCTGGTGGTACAAATGTTACTAAATTATCTGCCCTTGAAGGCCACATTATTGCTTTGGTTAAAGGTTAATTTATGGGGCTGCAAGCAAGGTTGCTCTTGCAAAATTATTTACAGTGAGCTAATAATTTAGAAATTTTTTTCTTGCTTTCCTGCTAGGAAATAGAGTTTTAAAAAAAATAGAATCTTTTTCTTCTATGTAAGGAACAGCATACACTTCTTCTAGAATCCGAACATAAAGAATTTTCTGGTCGGGATATTTAATTTCATTGTGGTGTTTTCTAATATCTAATACGTTTCCTTCATAGATAGCTTGAATAATTTCCTCAAACCCAATCCCTCTAGTTTTTAATAATTGTGAGTTCTTTTCGTAATTATATCGAAAATCCATAAATTTAAATCTTTGAAGCTGCTTGATGGATTAACATATTTATATAAGTTTGATAAGCTAAACCCATTTTTGAAGCCTTGATCTTTATTGCCTCCAGGTCATGATTTGTGACTCTTATAGTAATAGATTTCTTGCTTTTTAAATGTCTTACAGAGGCGCTTTTTAATAGTTCTAATTGCGTGGTGTTAATTACGCTCTTTTGGCCTTGAAAATTATCTTCAATTTCTTGTTCATATTTATCTAATTTAATTGTCATTATCAATATCCTAGATTAATTAATATAATCATATTGTATATTATTTGTATGTACAATGTCAATACAAAATCGTGAAATTCAATTGACAGCGCCTTATCAGTTCCTAAATATATCTGTAATAAATACTAGGTCTTCCGCTGCTTCTTTTAGATAGTCAAATCTGCCAGATGCTCCCATATGGCCAAAATCCATATTTGTTTTTAAGTAGAGCTTATTATTGCCTAGTTTTTTATCACGCAAACGAGCTACCCATTTTGCTGCTTCCCAATATCCAACCCTTGGGTCAGACAGTCCAGCCGTTACAAAGAGATGCGGGTAGTGTTGTGCTTTTACATTTTCATATGGAGAATAACTCAAAATATATTCAAAATATTCTTTGTCCTTTGGATTTCCCCATTCTTTAAATTCACCAGGAGTAAGTGGCAAATCTTCGTCCAGCATAGTATTGAGCACATCAACAAAAGGAACGTGTGCAATAGCAGCTTTAAATAGTTCTGGCTTTTGGTTAATTGCATTTCCAATCAGCATACCTCCCGCGCTGCCGCCTGCTATAACGATATTACCTTTAGAAGTATATTTTTCTTCCGCTAAAAATTCTGCGCAAGTCAGGAAATCATTGAAAGTTCTCTTTTTTGTTAAAAACTTAGCTGCCTCGTACCAATCATGTCCTAAATCATCACCGCCTCTAATATGGGCAATAGCATAAACAAAGCCTCTATTTGCCAGCGATACTGCAGAGTTCCTAAATGCAGGCGGAATTGAAATACCATAGGAGCCATATCCATAAAGGTATAAAGGATTTGATCCGTCTTTTTTGAATAAGGACTTTTTATAGAATAAGCTTACTGGAACTCTGACTCCATCAGTTTTTATGTGTAGTCTTTCTACTTTATATTCTTTCGAGTCAAAACCACTTGGTATTTCCTGCACTTTAAGGGTTTCTAATTTTTCATTATCATAGTTATATTCATAAACTGTGCTTGGTTTAGCAAGTGAGGAATAGTTTACTCTGATATCATTTTCTTCGTAATTTGTTGAATATAGGCTCGCAGTATAAGCTCCATCAGGAAATTTTATAGATTTTTCTTTATTGTCACTAAGTTTTTTAACAATTAACTCAGATAAGCCATTGATTTTGTAGTTTAATAAGAGGTAATCTTTTGTTATATCAAAATCAGAAAGGTATTTAAGCTTTTCTTCTTCAATATATATATCCCATGCTTTATCAATAGAATAGTCTTTTGATTCAGTTCTTAATATATGAAAATTTTTGGCTCCGTCATTAGTGCTTTTATAGAAATATCCACCGCCATGATCAATTGAAACTAAAATCCTATCTTTTCTTTTTGCTAATAGTTTTGGAGTAAAAGTTTTATCATCCATTTCTATGTAATAAACTTCATTGCTATCATGCCCGCTAATATTTAGTAGGATATATTCCTTACTAGAGGTTTTTGAAGCTGATATCAGATATAAAGGATTTTTTTCATGGTAAATAAGTTTGTCGTCACTATTATTTGTTCCAAGTTTATGAAACATAACCTTATCGCGTCTCCAATTTTCTGTAGTTGGAGAATAGAAAAAGCCAGTTTGATCTTCATGCCAAACAACGTTTCCTATGGTATTATCTATTTCATCAGTTAAGAATTCTTTGGTTTCTAAATTATAAATTTTGATTGAGTATTTTTCACCGCCTGTAAAATCTACAGAGTAGGCCAAAAGTTTGTGATCAGGGCTAACAGAAAAAGCACCAAGGGCAGTAAACTCTTTGCCTTCAGCTAGCTTATTTACGTCTAGGATGATTTCTTCCTTATTTTTCACAGATCCTTCCTTTCTGCAATAGATAGGGTAATTTTTATCTGCTTCAGTGCGAGAATAATAGTAGTAATTATCTCGTTTTGTATGTGTCGTGGTATCTTCGAGCTTTATGCGTCCTTTTAATTCTTCAAAAAATTCTGTTTTTTTATTTTCTAATGGAGTTATATAATTTTTATAGTAAGTATTTTCTGCCTCTAGGTAAGATAGTACTTTTTTATCTTTAATATTATCAGGCCAACCATCAGCCCTGAGCCATGCGTATTCGTCTTCTAGCCTTACACCATGATGCTCGTAGCTATATGGAACTTTATTTGCAATTGGTGCGCTTGTTTCTTTTTTATTAATCATATTTTCTCCTTGAAGTAAAAATACAGTTATGAGAATTAATATTGTATTCATATAATTATTTTTCTCTAATTTTTTATTTTGCTAATGAATTTTGCAAAATCCTGGGCATTAGAAAAGTCCTTATATACAGATGCAAACCTAATATATGCTACAGGATCTATTTTGGCTAGTTCTTGCATAATTAACTTGCCTATTGCTCTAGATTTAATTTCTTTTGTTGTCGAGCTTTCAAGTTCTAGGATTATACGCTCAGCAAGCTGTTCAATGTCTTCGTTAGTAAAATTCCTTTTTCTTAGAGCTGTTGTTATTGATTTAAGGATTTTTGTACGATCGAATGGTCTTTTTGCTCCTGTTCTTTTAACAACAATTAATTCCCTAAATTGTACACGTTCAAATGTAGTAAAACGACCATTGCAACTGCTGCAATGACGCCTCCTGCGGATTGCTTTTGCTTCATCAGTCTCTCTGGAATCTTTTACAGAAGTAATTTTTGCTTCACAGAACGGGCACTTCATAAATTATAAATTGTGTTTTTGATATATAGGAAATTTACCTGTTAAAGCTCTCACTTTTATATAAACTTCTTCTTCTATCTTGCTGTTATTTTCTGATTTTATTAATCCGTCAAGGACGTCAGCAATTAAATGGCCTGTTATTGTGAATTCTTCTTCTTGAAATCCTCTTGTAGTGCATGCCGGAGTGCCAAAGCGAACACCTGATGTAATAAACGGCGAAGTATCATCGTATGGTACTGTGTTCTTATTAGAAGTAATGCCAGCTCGATCTAAGGACTCTGATGCAAGTTTTCCTGTAAGCCCGTGTTTTCTAAGGTCAAGCACAACTATATGGTTTACAGTTCCGTTTGTTAGTATTTCATATCCTCTACTTTGCAGAGTTTTTCCAAGGGTTTTAGCATTTTTTAATACTTGTTTTATGTACTTTTTATAATCATCTGATAACGCTTCCTTAAAAGCCACAGCTTTGGCTGCGATCACATGCATAAGTGGGCCGCCTTGCAAACCAGGGAAAACTGCTTTGTTCATTAGTTTGCCTATTTCTGGATCGTCAGAAAGAATGACACCACCTCTTGGGCCGCGCAGAGTTTTATGAGTAGTGGATGTTGCAACATGTGCATGAGGAAATGGACTAGGGTGATTACCTGTAGCTATTATTCCAGCAATATGCGCAATATCTGCCATTAAATAGGCGTCAACTTTATCGGCAATTTCTCTAAATTTTTTGAAGTCCAATTCTTGAGTATAGCTTGAAAAACCAGCTATTATTAACTTTGGTTTGTGCTGCAATGCTAATCTTTCAACTTCAGCAAAATCTATATGATTTTTTTCTTTATCAACGCCATAAAAAACAGGATTAAACCATTTCCCAGATTGATTAGGAGCCGCGCCATGAGTCAAATGTCCACCGCAATCTAATGACATAGCAAGGATTGTATCACCCGGCTTAAGTAAGGCTAGGTATACTGCCTGATTTGCCTGCGACCCAGAATGGGGTTGAACATTAGCATACTCACAATTAAACAGCTTTTTTAACCTGTTTATTGCAATATTTTCAATTTTATCAACTTCTGCGCAGCCACAGTAATACCTTTTTCCTGGAAAGCCTTCTGCATATTTATTTGTCAGCACTGATCCTTGAGCTTCCATTACAGCTCTGCTTGTAAAATTCTCTGACGCAATTAGTTCTATACAATCTTCTTGTCTGTTTTTTTCGCTGGTAATAATTTCACTTATTTCAGGATCAATAATGCTCAAATTTTGGTTTATCATGTAGAAGCTCCTATTTTAGTTCATTCAAAAATTTTAGCGCAAACTCTATCCCTTTTCCGTCGATAGAGTGGGTAAGGTTAGGAATTAATAGCAATTTATGTTTAATGTTATTTTTTGTACAATATTGTGCAAGTTTTATACTTTCGTTAGCTTCTACTATATCATCGTCTTCGCCGTGGACAATGCATATAGGTGTAGCAGAGTTTTTAAGTGTTGGAGGAGGAATTAGCCTTCCGGAAAAACCAAGCATTCCTTTAAATGGTTTGTCCTGAGTAAGCGTTAAGTATATTCCCATCATTGTACCTTGAGAAAAACCAAATAGTACTGTATCTTTATTTTCTATACCGAGCTCCTTTTGCTTGATAGTAATTTGCTCTTGTACTTTAGACGCATTTTTTTGAGCTAATTTTAATATCGTTGTGGGTGTTCTATCTTGCAGGCTAAACCATTGACGACCAAAAGGGGCCATATCATAATTTTCAATACCATGTGGCGATGCAAAATGATATCCTTTTAAAGAATTTTGCATATACGGTACTAAACTAATTAAATCATTGCCATCAGATCCAACACCATGCAAAAAAACCATTAATTTTGTTGGATTTCCATTTAGAGCTTTAATTTCGGGATAGTTATTATACATTATTTTCCTTATAATATTTACAATATTCAGTTATTTGACATCTAGAGCATAGAGGGCTCCTAGCTTTGCATACATATCTACCATGTAGAATAAGCCAATGGTGCCCATGATAAAGCCATTTCTTAGGTATTTTTTTAAGTAGATCTTTTTCTACTTTTTCTGGCGTGCTTCCTGCGCTAAGTCCTATCCTATTAGAGACTCTGTAAACATGGGTATCTACCGCCATTGTTGGTTTTCCAAATGCACAATTTAATATTACATTTGCTGTTTTTCTACCGATACCAGGTAATTTTATTAATTCGTCAAATTCTGACGGGATATCAGAATTATATTTATCGATTAAAATTTTGCAAAGTGCAATAATATTTTTTGCTTTTGAATTATATAATCCAATTGTTTTTATGTATTGTTTTAACCCATCTTCTCCGAGGGATAATATTTTTTCTGGCGTGTTGTAAGTCGGAAACAATAATTTAGTAGATTTATTTACAGAAATATCAGTAGCTTGAGCTGATAATATGACAGCAATACTAAGGGTGAAATTATTAGTAAACTCTAATTCGGTTTTTGGTTTAGGGTCATTATTACTAAAAATCTCAAAGATTCGATTAATTATCTTGCTGTTCATTAACTCTTAAGGATAAAATAAATTTCTAAATGCGAACCTGAAGATAAGAAATATAGGAGATTTTATATCAAATAGTGTATATTATGTAGAAAATATACAAATTTTCTTATCTTTGGGTTCGCGTTATAATACATATTTATTTTATATGATATCTTATGTATTATACAGAGCTTAATGGGCAAATTAAAAAATAAGGTAAAAATATGAGTGAAAATGAAGTATTCAAGCAAATTAAAGAACACGTTTCTAGTAATGAAGTCGTATTATTTATGAAGGGCACTGCAGATTTTCCCCAATGTGGATTTTCTGCGATGGTTGTAGGGATATTACAAACATTAGGTTTAAAATTTAAAGATATAAATGTTTTGACTGATAATGACCTTCGGCAGGGTATAAAAGAATATTCAGATTGGCCGACAATTCCTCAGCTTTATATTGGCGGGGAATTTATTGGAGGCTGTGATGTTGTCAGGGAGTTATATGAAAGTGGAGAATTAAATAATATCCTTAAAGTTGCATATACCAGCCATATGAATACCTTAAATCAGCATAATGAAGAAAATATAGGGGCTAAAAATTAGGATTAACCTTGGTAAAAAAAATATAGTTATGAAACAAGATGCAATCTTAATAGAAAACCTAACAAAAAAATATGAAGAAAAACGTACTGGAAGCGGTTTTCTAGCATTAAACAACTTAAACCTTAAAATTCCACAAGGTTCTATATTTGGTTTGCTTGGGCCAAACGGCGCTGGAAAGTCAACTTTAATTAATATCCTTGCTGGTACAGTAGTAATGACTGAAGGGCGGGTGAGCGTTATGGGAACTGACATTGCAGAATTTCCCAAAAAAGCCAAATCTCTTATTGGTATTGTGCCTCAAGAAATTGTTTATGATACTTTTTTTCCTATCAGGCAAGCTTTGGAATTTACGGCTGGGTATTATGGAGTTCCAAAAAATGAAAGAAAAACCGAAGAAATACTTAAGGCATTAGGTTTATGGGATAAAAGAAATAGTTTTCCGCAACGTCTATCTGGTGGAATGAAAAGAAGATTCTTAATTGCAAAAGCAATGGTGCATTCACCAAAAGTACTAGTACTGGATGAACCAACAGCAGGGGTGGATATTGAGCTTAGAAACCAGCTGTGGGATTATGTACGCGAATTAAATAAAAAAGGTATGACTATTATCATTACAACGCATTATTTGGCAGAAGCACAAGAACTATGCGATGAAATAGCGTTTATAAATAAAGGTAAAATAATAAAGCAAGATACAAAGACAAATTTACTTTATGAACTTGGCACCAGACATATTGACGTTGAGTTTAATAGCGATATAGCGAAAAATAGTTTTAAAATACCTTCTGAATTTGAATATAAAATTATTGCAAATAATAAAGTGCGTTTTCAGCTCAATTCAAAAGACAATAACTATACGAATTTGCTAAAACATATTTCTAGTACTGATATTGAAATCAAAGATATTAGAACTTCGCAACCTGATCTTGAGAAAATTTTTCATAAAATTATGAGAGACTAAACTTTATGGTTGAGTTATTAGAAGACCGGGTAATTATGAATATACATGGCCTTGATGCTGAAAAATTTCTTCAAGGCCAGACTACTAATGATATAATAAAAAATCGTTATTCATACAACTTTATCCTTAATAACCAAGGGCGTTATTTGTTTGATTTCTTTGTTTTTAGAGAAAGCAATAAATCATTTTATATAGATATACATAAAAATTCGGCTGAAGCATTTCTTAAAAGACGTTCAATGTATAAGCTAAGGAGCCAAGTTGAGCTAAAAGATATTTCAGAAGATTTTTTTGTTTTGTACTCAAAGGAGATTATCGATAACGCATTATTTTCTTTGCAAGATCCTAGAAATAACAAGTTGGGATACCGTTCAATAATTAAAGGAAACAAATTTAATAAAGATAAAAACTACTCAACAAATTTATATCTAAAAGATAAATATGACTTTGCGATTATAGATGGAGATATCGACCTTATTTATGAAAAATCCATTCCTATTGAGTATGGCGCAGATAACCTTAATGCTATTGATTATCAAAAAGGGTGTTATATTGGGCAGGAAGTAATATCTAGAGCAAAGTACCAAGGGGTAGTAAGAAAAAAAATTTATAAACTGAACTTTGATACGGAAGTTGCGCCTATTGATAAAGGTGCTATGGTAACAGACTTGAATGGTAACAAGCTTGGGATTGTGTGCTCACGTTACGAAAAAGTAGCTATTGTACAGTTAAGAGAAGAAAAGTACTTGGGCTTAGAGAAAAAAATAGCTATCATTGACCATCAACCGGCAAGTATTCAAGTGCCTGTTTGGGTTCGTTAATAAAATATTTATCAAAAGTTAAGCTTTTAGAGCAAATAGAGAAAATACTATTATTTATGAGATTATTAATCATTGGAGACATGAATAGCGAGATAAAAACAGCTATTGATATCGCAAAATCAAAAAATGCAAAAGTCGTAATGGTTGAATCTTGTGAGCAAGGTGTTGATTTTTTATGCCAAGGAAAAGGAGCTGATCTTGTTCTGGTTGATGTCCAATTTGATATAAAATTGCTGGTAAGTGCTATGAAAAATGAAAAAATTTCTACTCCTGTTATTGGTTACGGAGTCCAATGTTCGCCAAAAGAAGCTGTGCTTGCTATTAAATCTGGAGCCAAAGAATTCCTGCCGCTTCCGCCAGACGAACGGCTAATAGCAGCTATATTTGCAGCATTATCCGATGATACAGTTGAAGTAATAGGTGAATCAACAGCTTTAAAAAATGCTCTAGCAGTGGCAGATAAAATAGCTGCATCCGATGCAAACGTATTAATTACAGGACAATCAGGGACGGGGAAAGAAGTTTTTTCAAATTATATCCATAACAAAAGCAAAAGGAAAGATAAGAGATTTGTATCGGTTAATTGTGCAGCTATACCAGAAAATCTTCTAGAATCTGAATTATTTGGCCATGAAAAAGGCGCTTTTACAGGGGCAGTCAGCAGAAGAATCGGTAAGTTTGAAGAATCTTCTGGAGGTACTTTGCTTCTTGATGAGATAAGCGAAATGGATATACGGCTTCAGGCAAAGCTACTAAGGGCAATACAAGAAAGAGAAATTGATAGGGTAGGTGGCAATAACCCTGTAAAAGTTGATCTTAGAATTATAGCTACTTCAAACGCTGATCTACAAAAAGAAATAAAAAAACAGAATTTTAGAGAAGACTTATTTTTTAGGCTGAATATCATCAATATTGAACTACCAGCTCTTAGTGAAAGAAAAGGAGATATTGAAATTTTAAGTGAACATTTTATTGATAAATATGTAAAAAATAATGGACTTACGCCTAAAACTTTATCATCCGAAGCCTTAGAAAAAATGACTTCATATTCGTGGCCAGGAAACGTTCGTGAGCTAGAAAATGTTTTACATCGCGCTGTATTAATGTCAGATAGTAATTCTATTAAAGCTTCAGATATATATATTATTGAGAAAGATTCAGATAATTCAGCAAACTCAAATCAGCAAATAGAATCTGGCTCTGAGAAACAAATGGTATTTAACACCCTAGGTTATTGCTTGGGTGATATGAGTAAAGCTGCAAATATCTTAGGTGTATCAATCGATATACTTCGTGAAAAACTAGAAAAATTTACACAAAAATAGCTATAATAAATTACATTGAATTAGGGGCGTTTTCTAATTCAATATAATTTACTATAGTTTGCGTTATAAGCACTCAATTTAAATTTGAAGCTTTAGAACGAGGGGCCAAAAATCCTATATACAATATGTAAACGATGCGAGTAACATAACTGCCTAAAATTTAAAGTGGATGCTATATTTAAATGAGTCATGTTGGTTGTTGGCTTAAGCGAAGTAACAAGTTAAAGCATGTAAGAAATATAGAATTCAAACACGCTAAAACTTTTTCATTGGCTGCTTAAATAAAATATCTAATGAATATTTCTCCAAATCCTTTTCTTTGCAATGAAAAAGAAAGTAGTAAATATTATAAGGAATATCATAACCTTTAGGCCCATTGACTTTCTATGTTCCATTTCTGGCTCTG
>JANQTT010000054.1 GCA_030731565.1 Rickettsiaceae bacterium
CAGCGACCGAACGGTTAACAGCCGTTTGCTCTACCACTGAGCTACCGAGGAACATTTTGTAAAGAAAAGCTATAATTAATTGCCAAAATAATGCCAGCTAAAAATAGCTAGGCATACTTATAGCAAAAGTTTTTTCACCGGTCTAGGTTTTTTTTTAAAAAATGCATATGAAACATTTAGTAACAAAGTTTTCATTGCCCTGCCATATTTCATACATCTAGAATAGCTTAAAGTTTATATATATAAATAACCTTAAATAAGCATGCAACAGACTCTTCAGAACCCTATTAGCTGCTATGGAATTGGCCTGCACTCAGGGAACAAAACGCAAGTTACTTTAAAACCTGCGCCAGCTAATACCGGCGTGGTTTTTATACGTACAGATATTTCGCAAACCGATAACCTGGTAACCGCGCAGTATAATAATGTATGCGATACAATTCTATCAACGTCGATAAAAAACTTTGCTGGCACGCAAATCTCAACTATTGAACACTTAATGGCAGCTATTTGGGGATGCGGTATTGATAATATTGTTATTGAAATAGACGGACCTGAAGTACCTATAATGGATGGAAGCAGCAAACCTTTTGTCTTTATGATCGAATACGCAGGAACCAAAGTACAAAATGCACCAAAAAAATATTTAAAAATCCTCAAAGATATTTGCGTTACCGATAATGGCTGTGAACTTTTTGCAAGCCCAGGCAAAACGTTAAATATTGATCTATCTATAGATTTTGCCAGCCCAGCAATAGGTAAACAACAATATAGCCTCAATGAAAAACAAAATTTTAGGAATGAGGTAGCTGATTCAAGAACTTTTGGCTTCTTAGATGAATTAGACTATTTACAAAGCAAAGGACTTGCTAAAGGAGCATCACTTGATAACGCAATTGGCATTGATAAAGATATTATTTTAAACCACGATGGCCTGAGGCATAAAAATGAATTCGTTCGCCATAAAATGCTAGACCTGATAGGCGATCTTTTTAATGCTGGCGGTAGTTTTATCGGGAAATTAAATGGTCATAAAACAAGCCATGCGTTGAACAATAAATTCCTACATAAACTATTTGAAGACCCTAGCGCATATAAGTGGGTTCAAAGCAAATAGATTTAATATTTGCAATTTTTCTAATTCAATGTAATTTACTATACCTACATATAAACCTAAAGAGTATTAAACCTTGCTTTAATCTAAGGCTGTTGCTATAATTACCAATACAAAATATCTGAGTAATAACAAATTTTATATGGCAAAAGAAGAATTAATTGAATTTGATGGCGAAGTACTTGAGTTACTTCCAAATGCACATTTCAGAGTGAAACTTGAAAATAATCACGAAATTATTGCCCATACATCGGGCAGAATGCGCAAAAATCGTATCCGTATCCTAGCTGGAGACAAAGTTAGGGTAGAAATGACGCCTTACGATTTATCAAAAGGTCGTGTTATTTTGCGCCACTAGAGTTATATCTATCTTCATAACTTTGTCAGCACCCCTATGAAACTTCCTCTTATTTTAGCATCTGCGTCGCCTGCAAGGCTTGCGCTCCTAAAACAACTCGGTATTATTCCTGACCAGGTAATCCCTGCTGATATAGACGAAACCGAACTCCCTAAAGAATCTCCAAGAAGGCTTGCTGAAAGATTAGCCTACGAAAAAGCAACAGCTATTGCAAATACTGTTAGCGAAGGAATTATAATAGGAGCTGATACCGTGCCTGTTGTAGGTAGGTCGATAATGAGAAAAGCGGAGACAAAAGATGATATTAGAAAAAGTTTAGAATTACTTTCTAATAGAAGACACCGCATTTATACTGGCGTATGTATTATAAAGAAAGATAACTCAGAATACAGAATTCTAAAACGAGTAGTTAAATCAACGCTTAAATTAAAGAAACTATCAAAAACTGAGATTGATTATTATTGTATGCTAGAAGAAGGCATTGGCAAAGCCGGAGGCTATACAATATCTGGCTATGCGGAATCATATATCTCATTTTTATCCGGATCATTTTCAAATATAGTTGGCCTTCCACTATTTGAAACTATGAATATGCTAAATAGCCTTGGATTCTCTATCGACTCACAATAAACTTTATAGTAAACCTTGCTTGCTAAGGTTGAGGCTAATATCAGGAATACAGTCATTCACTTTAACCTTAGGGACTTCCTGCAAGATGGCTCTTTTTATTGTATGAGTTATGGATAAAAATTTAGAAGATTTTCTTATCCATAACTCGCGTTAAAACACGAGTTATGACAACTTCTCTTTTAGTATTTCATTTACCATTTGAGGACTGGCTTTCCCGCCAGTCTTTTTCATTATTTGACCAACAAAAAAACCAAACAATTTGTCTTTTCCAGCCCGATACGCCTCTACTGATTCTGGATTAGCAGCAATTATTTCGTCAATAATTGGTTCTATCGATCCACGATCGGAAACTTGCTTGAGCCCCTTATCTTCAACAATTTTATCTGGCTCCTGACCGCTTTCGAACATTTCTTCAAATACATTTTTAGCTATCTTCCCAGAAATTGTTCCATCATCAATCAGCGCTACCAAATTTTTGAGCATCTTTGGAGTTATTTTACATTCCGCTAAAGTCATTGAATGCTTATTTAATCTGCCAAATAATTCACTTGAAATCCAATTTGCAACTAACTTTGCATTTGCTCCAGCACTTGCTTCTTCAAAATATTTCGCTATATCAATATCAGCAATGATTACTTCTGCATCATATTGATTTAGTCCAAGCTCAGAAACATATCTACGCACTTTTTCAGCCGGCAGTTCTGGTAAATCAGCTTTTAATTTTGTAATCAGTTCTTCATCTATATGTACCGGTAACAAGTCTGGATCTGGAAAATAGCGATAATCGTTTGCATCTTCTTTGCTTCGCATTGTTCTAGTTTGGCCGGTATTTACATCAAATAACCTAGTTTCCTGATCCACCTTTGCTCCGCTTTCAAGCAATTCAACTTGGCGCATCGCTTCATATTCAATAGCTTTTGTAATATTCTTTACAGAATTCAAATTCTTTATCTCGCAGCGCGTTCCAAACTTTTCGCCAGGTTTTCTTACAGAAATATTAGCATCACAACGCATTGATCCCTGTTCCATATTGCCGTCGCATGATCCTATATATCTAAGCAAACTTCTGAGTTTGCGGACATAGTCTGCAGCTTCAAATGGAGAACTAATATCAGGTTCTGTTACAATCTCCATCAAGGCAATTCCAGAACGATTTAAATCAATAAGGCTATATTCTGGATGCTGGTCATGAATAGATTTCCCAGCATCTTGTTCAAGGTGTATACGGTTAATCCTAATTTTTTTCTCTTGTCCACCCTCAGTCATCACATTTAGATGACCATTTTCAACGATTGGAATATAAAACTGAGAAATTTGATAGCCTTGTGGAAGATCGGCATAAAAATAGTTCTTTCTATCAAAAACAGATATTTTATTTATCTGCGCATTAATTCCAAGACCAGTCTTAATCGCCTGTTCAACGCAGTACTTATTTAATACTGGTAGCATCCCGGGCATCGCAGCGTCAACCAGTGAGACTTGAGAGTTTGGCTCGGCACCAAATTCTGTTGCTGCGCCTGAAAATAATTTTGCTTTTGACGAGACTTGGGCGTGAACCTCAAGGCCAATTACATACTCCCACTCGCCTGTATTTCCTGTAATATAAGCCATTAAAATCCTCCTGGAGTGAGATTCAAACCTTTAACTGCGCGCTCTATTACTGCTGAAGCCCGAAGTACGCTATACTCATCAAGAGCGGGAGCTACTAACTGCATACCCAGCGGTAACCCTTTACTATTTAGCGCAGCAGGTACAGATGAGCAAGGAAGGCCTGCTAAACTTGCTGGAATCGTGAAGATATCGTTCAGATACATAGTTAGCGGATCATCTTGGTTGTCATTTATACCAAATGCTGCGGTCGGAGTTGATGGAAGCATAATCACATCAACCTTTTCGTACGCATTTTTAAAGTCATTAGCTATCAAACGACGGACTTTTTGGGCTTTCAAGTAATAAGCGTCCATGTGACTAGAAGATAGAACATAAGTTCCAATCATAATCCGGCGCTTTACTTCCTCACCAAAGCCTTCGGTTCTGGTAAATCTATATAAATCATCTAGGTTTTTGCATGGCTTATCCGTTCTATAAGTATACCTCACACCATCGTACCGGGCAAGATTTGAGGAAGCCTCTGCTGGAGCAATTACATAGTATACGGGCAGCGCATATTTTGCATGAGGAAGAGTAATATTAACGATAGAAGCCCCTTCTGCCTTCATCATCTCAATTGTATTCTGCCACATCAATATAATTTCAGGGTTTACTCCTTCCATTTCCATTAGATCAGTAGGAATACCTATTTTCATACCTTTTACAGATTTAGTACTAGCAGACACAAGGTCAGGGACTGGCTGATTAATAGATGTGGAATCTTTCTCGTCAAAACCCATCATTGCCTCGAGCATTAATGCTGCATCTTTAACATTTCTGGTAAATACCCCAGCCTGGTCTAGTGAACTTGCAAACGCAACCATTCCCCACCTAGAGCATCTTCCATAGCTTGGTTTAATACCAAACGTTCCTGTGAACGCCGCAGGCTGCCTGATTGAGCCGCCTGTATCACTGCCCAAAGCGGCCATAGCAGTAAAACTACTAACAGCGGCAGCTGAGCCACCAGACGAACCACCTGGGACTAAATCTTTATCACTATTTTTCGCTTTCCAAGGACTAATCACATTGCCATAATAGCTGGTAGTATTTGAAGACCCCATAGCAAATTCATCCATATTCGCCTTGCCAATCATCACTGTTCCATGGTTAGCGATATTCTGGCTGACAGTCGACTCATACGAAGGAATAAAATTTCCTAACATTTTGGAGCCTGCAGTTGTTTTGATATCTTTTGTACAGAATAAATCTTTTACTGCAACTGGCACACCTTCTAATTTACGAGCACAACCGCTAGCATAATTTGCATCTGATTGCTTTGCTTGTTTGCGAGCAATATCAAAAGTCTCAGTAATATAACTATTTAAGTTCTTTTGAGTTTCTGCTTGTTTGATATGCGCGTCTACGATTTCTGTAGCTGTATATTTCTTGGCTTTCAAGCCTTCAAGCGCGGATGCGATTGATAATTTTATTAATTCTGACATTCTATTCAATTACCTTTGGAACAACAAAACATTTTACTTCTTGAGCGATCTGAGAGCCGCTATCAGGCACATTCTTAAATAAGTCTTCTGAAATATTAGTATTTTCTACTTTATCCTCTCTAAACCTCTGGTGCATATCACAAACAGACCGAAGAGGATCAACTCCTTCACTATCAATTTCTTGCAATTTATCAATCATTCCCACGACATTCTTTAGTTTTTTTGAAAAATCCTTGATGTCGTTATCAGAAAAATCTAATTTTGCAAGTCTCTGCAACTTTTTTAACTCATCGTTACTGATCATAATCATTTACCTAGTGTGTGATGTAATTGTTTTTAAACCATGTACTAAAAAGCAAAGCAAATTTATACTAATTCTCTAATTAAAAAGAAACGAAGCCTACATACATATAGCAATATTTAGACTAAGGTTAGTATTATTTTTTACCTTTACGTCTGCTACTTCCATTAGTTGTCTGATTAAACCTACCAATATTTTTTACAAATTTTTGAATATTACTTTGTTCAGTACCATGAGTTTTTGTAAATGCACTATTTGCTACAATCGCCTCATTCTGCAAATTTTCTAATAATGTAGCTTCAAAAACCCTTTTGTTTTTTGTAAAAGTAATTTTAACTATTCTTTGTTGCACTACTTTTGGGTCAAACCACGCCTTGCGCGCTAATGATCTTTGAATATAGTACCAAGTATTCGGAGAATAATCCGGAATATACGTTGGTGTTCCTATCATAGCGATTAATTCTTCTTGGGTTGGTTTTTTGCTATTAACCTGCTCAATCGCGTTATCACTTACAAACTGACCGCGTACGTCAATAGATTGGCATCCAGAAATGGTTAATAAAAAAAATACTGATATAATTCCAGCTAAATAAGTCCTTAAATTAGTCATAAAAATAATTTTAATAAAATGCTATAGATTTTGTAGTTGAAATATAGTACAATGCGCGTCAGTTTGACAAACACTTTTTTAAAATAACTAATAAAAAGTCAATTGAGGGATAAAAAATGGCAGTTCCAAAGAAAAAAACGTCTAAATCAAAACGTAATATGAGACGCTCACATGATGCACTTGGCAGAATCAATGTAATCATTGATAAAGATACTGGTGAATACAGACTTCCTCATCATATGGATGCATCAAGTGGTTCATATAATAACAATCAAATTGTTGTTGAGAAAGACGAAAACACTGAAGCTTAAGTAGAGGACCTATTATGGCCTCAAGAATTATAGGATGCGGCGGATATTTACCTTCTAGGATCGTTACAAACGCAGATCTAGAAAAAACCATCGATACTAGTGATGAATGGATAAAATCGAGGACAGGCATCGCTCAGCGTCATATTGCAGCTAGTGATGAATACAGCTCACACATGGCGCACAAAGCAGCCCAGGCAGCCATAAAAGATGCAAATATTGATCAAAAAGATATTGATTTAATAATTGTATGCACTAACACCCCAGATAATAGCTTTCCTAGCGTTGCAAACAAAATTCAAGGTTACCTTGGTCTTGGCGAAATACCATCGTTTGATATTCAAGCAATTTGTTCTGGTTTTGTATATGGCACACAAGTAGCCGACAATATGATTAAATCTGGCAAATATAAAACCGTACTTTTAGTTTGCTCAGAAAAAATGTCATCATTATTAGATTGGCAAGATCGGTCCACATGCGTTTTATTTGGTGACGGCGCTGGAGCCATCATCTTAAGGCAAGATGATTCAAGTAGCGGAATAATTGATAGCAATATTTATTCTGACGGTTCTATGTATGATATCCTTTATACCGATGGAGGAGTCAGCATGACCGGCGAAAGCGGTAATATTCAGATGAAAGGTTCAGAAGTTTTCAAAAAAGCTATTGAAAAAATGTCAACGTCAGTAGAATCAATCCTTGCATCAAATAATCTTAGTATTAACGATATAGATTACTTTGTTCCACACCAAGCAAACCAAAGAATTATTAATGCCATTGCTAATAAATTTGAACTTAGCAAAGAACAAGTTATTGTCACTATTGAGAAACACGCAAATTGTTCTGCAGCGTCAATCCCACTAGCACTTTCAGAATTAAAGTCGACGAAAGGAATAGAACGTGGTAAGTTAATTGTATTTACAGCGTTTGGCGCTGGAGCAACTTGGGGGTCCGTCTTAGTCAGATGGTAATTATATCGCCCTGATGAAGCACCCAAGTTTAAAACTTAATTTACTATAATTGGTGTTGCCATGCGTAAACCCGAGACAATTACAAAAGAAAAGATTGCAGAAAAGCTAAAAGAACAGCTGGGACTTTCGGCAACTCTATGCGAAGAAATAACTACCCAAACTTTTTCTGAAATACTTCATCTTGCTAAAAGAGATGATAAAATTATGCTACAGAATTTTGGCGCCTGGAAAATCAACCAAAAGGAAACTAGGCCAGGTTTTAACATTCGTTCAGGCGAGAGAGTCGAAATTAAACCAAGAAAGGTATTACGTTTCTTGCCGTCAAGGCCGTTTAAAGAAAAAATTAATACATAATTTAATTATGCTGATATGCTGACAAAAAAGTATTTTTCTATTTCTGAAGCGTGTAATATGTGCGCCCTTGCCCCACACAAGCTAAGATATATCGATAAAAGTGATGAAAAAATTTCTATAATTAAAATACGTGGCCGAAGATATTACACCAAAGAAAATATAGATTATCTAATAAAAATTTACTCGCATCTCGACAAACCTAATACAGGAAATATTGAAACAAATAAGCAAGGTGCAATTAATAATATTAATAGCAAGATGCAAATTAATGAACAATTACTAGAGCGGATTGACCAATTAATAAAAAGTTTTCATTCTCTGGCAAAGCTGCTAATAGCGAATTAAATTAGCCTAAAAACGCTACTTAAAAATCTAAATTAGCATAATGTGCAGGCGGTACAAAACCAGCCACTCTGTCTTGCAATATCGTCTGGAAGGCGGGCCTGGATTTGATAATTGCATACCACTCTTTAATAATCGGCCAGCTATCCCAGTTTATTTCACCAAAATAATCCACTATAGAAATATGCGAAGCAGCTATGACATCAGCGCATGACAGCTTCTCTAATGCTATATGCGACCTTTTGCCTAGATAGTCACTTATCAATTTAAAATGCTTATTCAAGTTAGCCTTTGCCGCCCGGATAAAAGCACTACGAGGGCCGCCAGCATGCATAAGCAGCCTGATCATTTTTTCATCAATAAGGATTTTGCTAACTTCTCGATAAAATTTGTCATTAAACCAAGCTATATATTTGCGTACTAAAGCACGTTCTTCAATAGATTTTGGCATAAAATAAAAATCATCAAACTTTTCTACCATATATTCAATTATAGAATAATTACCAACTAAAATTGGTGAGATTTTATTTATTTCGATAACGGGGAGGCTTCCTGCAGGATTAATCTCAATGAACGCTTTCCTCCTGAGCCAATAATCTTCTTTTACCATAGTAAATTCAGTATCAAGCTCTTTTAAAAAGACCCGAATCTGACGCGACAACGGGCATACAGGATGGTGATATAGTGTTAGCATTAATAAAGCAAAAAGTTTAAAATTAAAAGATGGTCTATAAGCCGGATTCTGTATAGCATAAAGCTACCGTGATTATTTATCTAGGATAAATGTTACCATTTACCTCAAGCGACCTACCCGCATAATATCTAGCTATAGACAGCTAGGAACCCTAAAGCTCGGATTATGCCTATTTGGTCTTGCTCCCGGTGGGGTTTACATATGCGGTTATTGTCACCAATAACCCGGTGCGCTCTTACCACACCATTTCACCCTTACCTTTAAAAAGGCGGTATATTTCTGCTGCACTTTCCCTAAAAAGAAGACTTACACCCTCTTCCCGCTGGCCATTAACCAGCACCGCGTCTATTTGGAGTCCGGACTTTCCTCATGTTTTATTCTAACAAACAAACCATGCAATCACGCGACCATCTTAAGCAGTATTGTAATTTGCTTCAGGTTATCCTGTCAATATATATAATTTTGAAAAGTATTATAATAATATATGCAATGCTGCTTTGGAATAATAACCACCATTTAAATTGTGAAAAATTTTAGTCTCATGGTCAAGCACCTTAGCTTGTGAAGCTATCAATCCACAAGTTTTCTTAATATCGTCAGACAATTCTCTCTGGTATTCTTTACGAGAATAAACCAAACTATCATTATAAACTCTTTGCATATCCACGTAACTTGGTACAAAAATTCTAACATTTTCAGGAGGCCTGCCTATTATTTTCATCATTGCTTCCATTAGTTTAAAATTACCTTCTTGCGCAGTTTCTGTAAGGATTCTTCTTGTTTCAACTTTATTCTTATTATCTAATAACTCAATAGCTCTTGCTCGGTAATCGATCTCAGGCTCTATTTCTTGCAGTGCCTGTTGACTGAATATCTTTGCCATTTCAAACTTAACAGCAGGAACTAAAACAGCAGTTCCTATTGAAGATCCTAAAGCAAGATTTTCCTGTAACTTAGCAATTTTTATCTCCTCAGGATCAAAAACCTGAGCTACCCCAAGCTCAAACGCTGGTACTTGTACTTGTGGAACAGCTTGAGAAATATTTTCATATTGAACTTCATTCGGAGGCTCATTTTGAATATCTTCCTGAATAACATATAAATTCTCAATACCAACCACAGGATTAGGTAAATAAACACTGGGCTTTCCGCTAAGATATATAGTATTTGACTTAGAAAAATCTTGATCTAAACGATAAGCTTGTTTCTTATCATTAAAGGTGTATATAAATCTTGAATTACCTATACCTTTTCTTATAATTTGAATAGTGTGCTTTTCATTAATTCCAACATTACCTTTATCAACTATATTCTTAAGGATTTTTTGAGGATCATGGATTTTCAACTTATCATCTGTAGTAAATAGTATAAGCCGGCCAACTCGTAGTTCTGCTTTAACTTTAGTTATAGCAGAAGTTTTGTTAATATTTTTAACTGTGTGGTCGAGGTCTTTGCCAAATTTGACTTTAAAATTATTTATCCAAATATAAGCTTTTTCAGCTTTTGCTTTATCAGAATAAACTGCTTTCAAGTTTCTGATATGTTCTTGTATACGTTTGTCGGACAGAATATTAGTATTTACTGGCAAAACTTTATTGATCATAAATAGCGCCTCAATAGTCTTCAATAACAAAATTTATACTTATAGTTAAATATTAATATAAATCAATTTATTGCAAATGTATAATAATATATAGATGTTCTTTAAAAAATTATTATTTAATACTTATATATTAGTGTTTACAATCTATTTTTGTATTGTACGTAAATATAACTAAAAGCTTTCAACAGCTTAACAAAAAGGCTGGTTCAAGGAAAAGACAAGTTGTTATTATTTCCTAAAAATAAAAAAAAAGAATAATACGCATGGTAAGGATTATAACCTTGATAGTTATTATACTAAGACAAGAACTTTATATGAGATAGTATTTGCCAGGCAAAGTCGTTGGGTAAGATGTATTGGTATTGCTAAAAATCAGTCTATAGAATTTAAGAATTCAATATGTTTTAATTTAAAAATATTAGTGGTACTTGGATCACCAAAATTGGCCGTTGATAGGTATACCTAAAAATTATAGCTTTGTTAAGAAAGTGATTAACTTTCTGCGCTAAATTTTTGCTATAGTAATTTACCAAAAACCCTACATTTATAACAAAGTTAAAATATAAAGTTGCTTTCGCCTAAAAATGCTCAAAAACTCTTATAATATAACTTTGGTAGCGTCCTAATAATGAATATCTCTCCAATTATCACCGGATTTTACTTCTACATCGGTTTTTACATCTAGATTAATAGCAGACTCCATAGTCTTTTTTATTAGCTTCATGGCATCATCTACTTCAGCTTCTGGTGCTTCAAAAATTAACTCATCGTGAATTTGTAAAATCATTTTTGTTTGCATAGAACTTTTTTTAAGTTTGGAATCTATATTAATCATAGCAATTTTAACAATATCAGAAGCTAAGCTTTGCATTGGGGCATTAATTGCCGCCCTTTCGCCAAAAGAACGCATAGCATGGTTTTTGTCATTTATTGTTGGTATAAAGCACTTACGGCCAAGTAAATTTTCTACATATCCGTTTTCTTTGGCAAATTCAATTGTATCACTCATATATTTTTGGATTCCTGGATATTCTTTGAAATATTTTTCAATATAGTCAGAAGCCTCTTTCCTGGAAATATTCAATTGCTTAGCAAGTCCAAAACTACTTATACCATATATGATACCAAAATTAATTGCTTTAGCTCTCCTTCTAAGCTCATGGTCGACCTTATCAATTGGTACACCAAAAATTTGACTAGCGGTCTGCGCATGAATATCACGATTCTCTGACATTGCTTTTTTTAATGGCTCAATATTTGCAACATGGCTTAATATCCGAAGCTCAATCTGTGAATAGTCTGCAGAAATCAACTTCTTACCAGCAGATGCAATAAAAGCGGCTCTAATACTGCTTCCTTCTTTAGTTCTTGTTGGAATATTTTGTACATTTGGGTTCGTTGAACTGAGCCTTCCGGTAGTAGTGACTGCCTGCAGAAATGTTGTATGAATTCTACTAGTTCCAGGGCGCACCTGCTTAGGAAGCGCATCAGTATAAGTATTTTTTAACTTAGTCAAGTGCCTCCATTCTAACAGCAAATTTGCAATTTCAACTCCTTCCTCATGTAATTTTTCTAGTATATCAACGCTCGTAGAAAAAGATTTAGTCTTACCTGTCGCCTTTGCAAAAGGTAATTGCATTTTTCCAAATAAAATTTCTCCTAGTTGCTTTGGCGAAGCTATATTAAACTCCTCTCCAGCAATTTTATAAATTTTTGCTTCCAGCTCAGCAACCTTAATAGAAAATTCATGAGATAATTTTCCTAGGTACTGAGTATCAATTTTTATACCTTCTTTTTCCATATCATTTAAAATACTGCAAAGCGGAAGGTCAATATCTTGATATAGGTGTAGTAACTTATTTTTAAAGAGTTCCAAATACAGGTTTTCATAACAACCACTTAGATACGGGGTTATAGTTTCTACTGTGTATTCTTTAGGAATTTCTACACCACTTACATCATGAATAAGCGATTTGATATCGCGGCCTTTTTTACCAGCATTCAGCACATAATCCATTAGCTGCAAATCTTCAAAAGCACTGCATGGGCAATCACATATTTTCAATAATTCTTTTAAATTAAAAGTAATTTTTTTGATTGAGCTATCTGCAAATAATTCATTAATTCGTTTTGAAAATTCTAAACCATTAGATTTATCTTTACTAAAAGCAAATAAATCTCTAGGGCGGTCATATTCTAATGCATAAGGGACTATATATAATTCATCATTTACACTAAAAACAAATTTTATACCATCATCTTGCTTTTTTAAAGATACCGAAAATATTCCATAGCGTTCAATAAGTTTCATAAATTGAATAAACTCTTGATTGCAGGAGATTTCCTTTATCTTTGCTCTAGAATTTTCCTTAATAGAAACATCTGCTTGAGGTTTAGCTTCCTGGACCTTTAAATTAAATAAACTTTCAATTCTTTTAATTAGCGATTTAAAGCCATATTCAGACAAAAACTCTGAAATATCCTCGGGCGATGGAGCCTGCCACCTAAATTCGTTTATATCATGGTGAAGGTCCACATTGCGGTCTAGGCCAACCAATTTCCAAGAAATCCTAGCATTTTCAGCTGAAGCCCTAAGCAGCTCCTGTTGGCGCTTACTTTTTATTTGGTCTATTGAAGATAGCACCGTTTCTACATCGCCAAATTGATTTATAAGCTCAGCCGCCGTTTTTGGCCCAACTCCAGCGACTCCCGGTATATTATCTGAACTATCGCCCATTAATGCTTGAACCTCACGGACTTTATTTGGTCTAACGCCAAATTTAGCTATAACATCTTCTTCCAGAATAAATTTCGATTTTACAGGATCAAACATCTTAGTATGACCATTTATTAACTGCATTAAATCCTTATCAGAGGAAACAATTATCACCTCCCTCTTAGACTCAATAGCTTTATGTGCAAGAGTAGCAATAATGTCATCTGCTTCGTAACCAGCTCTTGAAATACATTCAAAATTTAGTGCTTTTGCTGCTTTTTCCACTAGCTCCAGCTGCGTTATTAAATCATCGGGAGCTGGTGGTCTGTTTGCTTTATAATCTTTATATAAATCATGGCGGAAATTCTTATCTCTATGATCAAGTACCACTACGGCGTGTTGTGGTTTAAAATCCGCGATTAGTTTTATCAGCATTGAAGTGAAACCATATATTGCACCCACAGGCTCTCCAGCAGGGGAAACTAGCGGAGGCTGAACATGATAAGCTCTAAATATAAAGCCAAAACCATCTATTATAATTAATGGCTTTAAATTTTTATCATTGGACATTTCTAGTACTATTTTTGGTCGATTATTGAATTTGCGTTCTGCAATTCCTCTTGAGTGTTTACACCCAAAACTAAATTATAATTATCTGAGGTATAATATGAGACTTTTTCACCGTTTTTAGCACAAATTTCTATAATCTCAGTAAGATACAATTCCTTCTTTGGACTTTCAGAATCTTGCTTTAAACAATCTTCAATGTATCGCCCAAGTACGCCCGGAGCAAATGACATAACACCTGAATTACACAACGTAACCTTCTGCTCTTCTGGGCTTGCAAATTTCGCTTCTACTATTTTTTTAAAATTACCATAAGAATCAACAATAATCCTACCATAAGCATTTGGTTTATCGTATTCAAAAGCAAGGGTCACTGCTTTTGAGTCTGTTTTTTGCATATGGTTGAATAAATTTTGAATTATTTCGGCAGTAATCAACGGATTATCTCCGTAAATTACAGCAATTGGCTGCTTAGGATCGAATTTATGTTTTGCAACGAATACCGCATGCGCTGTACCTAATTGCTCTTCTTGTTTTACAAACTCACATTTATCAGAAAATGCCGGCAAGAATTTTTCAATATGGTCTGAGTATACTAATATCAAGTCATTAGAAATTTTCTGGCAATTATCAATAACATGCTCAAGCATTGGTTTCCCACCTACTTTATGCATTACTTTTGGAAGCTCAGATTGCATCCTACTTCCCTTTCCTGCTGCTAAAATAATTATTTGCATATACTTGTATTGCCCTAATTTGATAGTTTTTCGAATAATTCTTCAGACATTTCGTAATTGCCAAAAACTTTCTGAACATCGTCACTTTCTTCAAGCACGTCTATTAATTTCAACAATTTTGTCGCCTTTTCTTCGTCATTTATCATAATAGTATTTTGTGGCTTCCATTCTATTTCTGATTCAAGCGGAGACCCATATTTATTACTCATATATTCTAAACATTCAGAAAATGCCTCAATATCTGTATATATAGTATGGAATTGGTCTGTAGATTCAACGTCAGTTGCACCAGATTCAATAGCGCTCTCCATTATTTCATCGGCTGAAGATATACTAGCAGGATAGTCAATCCTACCTACCCGATCAAACATAAAACTAACGCTTCCCGTTTCACCTAAGTTCCCTCCATGTTTAGTAAAAGCGCTCCTAACTTCTGCAACAGTTCTATTTTTATTATCAGTTAAAGTTTCAACAATTATCGCTATACCACCTGGTACGAAGCCCTCATAGCGAATTTCTGTATAATTATCTGTATCTGATGGATCGGATGCCTGTTGCAAGGCTCTATCAATTCGATCTTTTGGCAGGTTCTGGCTACGAGCTGCAGTAATTGCGCTTCTCAGTCGTGGATTATTATGAGAGTCAACACCACCAATTTTTGCAGCAGTAATAATTTCTCGGACTAATTTTGTAAAAACTTTGGCCCTCTTTTTATCCTGAGCGCCTTTTCTATGTTGTATATTCTTAAATTTGGAATGTCCAGCCATTGCAATAAAACTTATTTATTAACTTAAAAATCTCCATTCTAATACATAGATATTAGAAGGCAAGGAATAATATATAGTATATTTAGTTAGGAATGCCTAAATTTTTACCCTCCACTCCTTTACCATAAAATAACGCGAGAATCGAAGAATAATATAGTAATATTAAAACTAAAGACATAGTATCACTATAAAATACAAAGTCTAACTTCTAGGAAGTGATAAAACTAGCGCCAATAAAATTTTTATAATACAATCTTTTTGATTAATCTTATAGGTATATTTATTGTGTCTAGTTATAATGATATTATCCTTGAACTAAAGGATTTTGCCCACAGCCTAAATATAGGTTATATAAATTCTTTCTTAGAAAAAAATAAAAAGGTCTGCGAAGCAACTTTTGCCAATAATCTCGTGCAGTCTCTGCATAAAAAAAAACATTTGCTAGCATATTTAAGCAAAATGCACTGCAAGGATCTTGAAGACTGTTTGCGTACTCACGGTAACAAGTACGTTAAAGATTTTGAGAACGCTGAAAAATCACAAAATGATATTAAAAATTTCCACAGTAAAATAATTAGTATTATAGATTTTTTATCGAATCCAAAGATAAACTTACCTTTGGCAAACCAGGAACTAGATCTAGTTAGGGAAAGGTTATACAAAATCCTTAGAAATGCTCAATTACTTTTTGCCGAACAATCGTATAACGCCCAAGCAAAAGATTCGATGCAAGCATTATCAATTGCATTTAATTTCCATACCCTTGAATATGAGGAACAAAATGCATTATATGAAAGCTTACTACAAATAAAAGAATTATGGGAGATAGACAGTTTTGAGGCTGCCGATTCTGAAAGCATAAAGTACAAATTTCAGTATGACCCAACAAGCCTAACAAGGCTAAACGAAATGGATGATAAAGAAAGTACGTTTGAAAAAATTGTGGTACTTTTAACTGGAAAATTTTCAACACTAGCGATGTTGTCAGATGAGCAGATAACTCACTTATATGACAGGCTGAAGAATTTAGAATGGAAATATCCAGCAATCCCATTACTCCTAAACAGAATCCACGATGAAGCGCAATTTAGATATAGC
>JANQTT010000055.1:0-10653 GCA_030731565.1 Rickettsiaceae bacterium
CAAGCCCGGGATGACCGCGTTTAGCTCAGGATAATCGCGGTGGTGGTTATGATATATACTTATTTAACAATGCCTGGAATATTATGAATCAACTTGAAATATACTTATTGCTTTTTACAGATACCTTAGTAAGTAATTTTGCAATTAACAATTCTACTGAGCTGGCTATTTCTTCTATGAAAACATTCAGCGGTTTGTATAATCCATATATAGTATTAATAACAGCTACTTGCGCAGTAATTACCGCATTTTCAGCAAATTATGTACTAGGGATTGCTTGCTATAAAATACTTGCTCCAATGAACGCTGCCGAATCAAACAAAGGTAATTCAGAAAAAATCGAAGTAATTAGAAACCTTAAGTTATTACCTTTCATTTTGCTGCTTAGTGGCGCGCCTTTTTTTGGTAAATTTGTAATTTTATTTGCTGGCTTTTGTAGAATTCCATTTATTAAAACTATAATAATAGGTAGTATTGCAAAATTCATATATTACGCAATAACTTACTTATTATTATAACGCAAGTTATGGATAAATATAACTCAATGGACATCTTTAAAGCCAGTTCAAAAAATAAATTTATTGATGAAATCGTAGATTTTATAGGCAAAAGGCATAAAAGAAATTTTTCTAAGCTAAAAATTTTATTACCAAACGGCCTGACGTGTAACGAACTACAAAACGCTCTTATTCAGCGTCATGGAACTATAATACTACCAAATATAATACCAATTTCAGAACTCGTAGCAGAGGAAGAAGAAATTTTTAAAATTCCTTCCAGGCAAATCGGAGCTATTTCTCGATTAGAAGAAAAATTAACCCTTGCAGAAGTTATAAGCTCATATAATTATCTAAATTATAATTTATTACAAAGTCTAAGACTTAGCCCTTCCCTTGCTCAATTGTTTTTTGAATTTGAAACAAATAATCTGGAATTTAAAGATATACAGCACCTTCCGAAACTGGATGAATCAGAACATTGGAATATGATTTACAATTTCCTAAAGTTTGCTCAGGAAGAATGGCTAAATGCTATAAAAAAAATGAAAAAAATAACGAGAGGGGCCTATCAAAACCAAATATTTAAGGCTGAAATTAACAGGTTAATTAGCCACCCTAATGAATTTTTAATAATCGCAGGAGTGGTTGGGCATAATAAAGCCACCAATGAATTTATTAAAAATGCTTTGAAACTTGATAATGTAGAGCTGATACTACCGCCTTTCGATGAAGAAGCTATTAAAAATAAATTATCATTTGAAAATCCATTATATAGAATACAAAAATTCATTTCTGGCTTTGAAAATGAGAAAATTAATATTAAAACTCTTGGGCTACCAAATAAAAATATATTAGAAAAATTACTGTATAATTCTTCCGTTGATAAATATGATAATAATATAGAATATATAGAGTTAGAAAATCCTTTTCAAGAAGCAGAATATATCGCTCTTAAATGCCAAAAATATATTATAGATAATCCAAAATGCAAAATAGCTATACTAGCTCATTCTCAAGAAATGAAAGAACACTGTTCAATATTTCTAGAAAAATACGACCTACAATATAATGATCTATTTGGAAAAGATATATTAACTCACCCCGCGATATCACTAATACTATTAATAAGCGAATTGCAATATTCCAGATTTAATTTGCAGAATTTTTTTGCTTTTCTGTCGCATCCGGAAATAGCTGATGAAGAAACTATTGAAATAAAAAACATCATTAGAAAAAATAATAGATTAGCTTCAAACTTAGAATCTATAACAAAAACCATAAATAAATACGCGCCGCAAAATGTTATTGATAGGTTCTCCTTCTTAACAAGCTTTATTGACCATCCAATCAACAATTATAAGTTCCATTATTTACTAAAACATACTTTGCAAACAGCAGAAAAAATACTGCCCAAAATTTGGAAAAAATATTCAGACATAAATCCGCCTCTATCCGAAATTATCAATCAAGAATGGAATATAAAAATTTCCAATATTGAAACATTTACAGAACTGCTACAGCAAATTCTTGAAGGCGGAAGAATTTCAGGATCAAAATTAAATAATAACATAGTTATATGTAAACCACATGATGCAGCTCTAATTAACTTTGATCTGGTGGTTATTTCTGACATGAATGAAAATAAATATCCTAGATCAAATATACCAAATCCCTGGCTTAATCTTCAGATGCAAAATGAACTGGGACTAGATAGCAAACTCTCTGGTATCGGATATACTCTATATGAATTTTATTTAAATTTAAATAACAAAAAACTCCTCCTTACCCGGGCAAAAATAGTTGCCGGAATGCAAACGCTGCAGTCACCATTTATTCTTAACCTTAAATATATACTCAAAAATAAATTTGTTACAAAGGTTGCGGTTAAAGAGAAGGCTCAAGCGGCCGAGTTATCTCAAGACGACATCGCAGTAAGCACAATATTTCCTGAAAAAATTTCAGCAACTGACATAGAAACGCTGATTCGCTCCCCATATAATTTTTATGCAAAGAAAATTCTCAAACTTCGCAAAATTGATGACATTAGTGACAAGCCAAACCTTGCTGATTTTGGCAACTTTTTCCATAAAATCACCGAAGATTATACAAATTATTTTCCCAAAGAATCTATTGAAGACCTTAGTAATAAATACCTTGAAGAAATAGATATCCCTCAATATAGCAAAAACGCATGGAAAACAAAAATTATGTCTATCGCTCCAGAGCTGATTGATTTTGAAATAAGAAGAAGAGAACAAATACAATCCGTACATTGCGAAATTAAAGGCAATTTAGAACTAAATATAAAAGGAAAAAAAGTTACTATCTCCGCAATTGCAGATCGTATTGAAATCGGAAAAAAAGGAGAAGCATACATAATGGATTACAAAACCGGAGCTATTCCTACGAAAAAAGATATAACTTCTGGACTTTCCCCCCAACTCATCGTTGAATCTATAATATTATCCGAGAATGGCTTTGATATTGCTGCAAAGAAAGTCGAAAAAATTATTTATGTAAAAATAAATAGCCACAGTCCTTACATCAATACCATTGAAATTGAATTATCAAAAGAAGACATACAAGAACATAAACAAGGGCTTATTTCACTCTTAGAATATTATATAACAACAAATCAATACCCAATTAAGCCATGCATTATGAAATATGACGACTATACTCATTTTGCTAGAAGAATTTAATATTCTATAGTCCTGAGCTCAAAGTAAATGGTTTTATAGTAAATCATATTGAATTAAGCGTATTTACTATATAAGTCTAACGTTGTATTGAACTGGCAGAACTTTTTTTGGGTAAGGTATTTGAGTTCTTTTTTATATGAATTTTGCTTTTAAGTTTTATTTTACGCGCTGTTTTTTTTATTTTTTCACTGATAATTTTTTTCTTAGGTTGTTTAAGCTGAACATCCAACTCAGGCATATTTATTTTTGTAGTAAGCTTTTCTACATTATTATATTTAGAAAAAGGGTTATGCGCTCTTGCAAAATTCTTTATTACTTTAACAAAAGTATATTCAGATCGTATAGCTTGCTCAGTCTTTTCTATTTTTTCTTTTAATACTGCAAAACTTTCTCTAATTTTTACATCTGAATAGTTTGCGTAATCAGGCTCATTAACAAGCTTTTGCATAGCTAAAGTTTGTATTTTTTGTTTTCTTGCAGATACTTTTAGTTCTGTTAAATTATCATATCCGGGTGAATCCTCTCTATCACGCAAAGTATCAATATGTTTCTTAAATTCGTTACGCTTCTCCTCCATCGATATCTCATTAGACATTGATGAGCTAAGCCCTATAGTACTGCAACCAACGATATTTAATACTTTCACAGGATTTCGAGATATTATTCCTTCAACCAATGATACAACAGCCTCAGAAATCACTTTAATTCCACTTAACACCAATGAAGAATATAATGAGCTTTTTATGGAATTTTCTTTAAAGTACCTTTTGTTTAAAGATTTTTTACCATCTCTTTCAGGCTTATATAATTCTCCTTCTAAGGCTTTGCTTAAATTTGGGTTTTGTTCAAAAATTTTATCTTGTACATCCTTAGCAAGGCAATATCTTGATAGGTGCCTACTTTCACTATGTAACCTCCTTGTACGTCTTACCATATATGTGTCAATAGCAATTCCAATTCCAACTGCAGTTAATGATGCAACAGCTAATGGAATTGCGATTTGTGGGGCCAGAAAAACACCAGCAAGTCCTCCAACGCTTACCCCTGAAAGAGACAACGCCCCAACTGTAATCCCCGTTAATGCAGAGGCAATAGATATTCCTCTTACAACAGCCGGGCTGGTAATAATTTTCACAGCTCGGCTATTATTAACTCTCTCTACAACATTTTTAATTTTTAGTAAAGAATCTCCAGCTATTCCTAAAAAGCCTAGCTTTTCTTGTTTATCCTCTTCTTCTTTGGATTTCTTCTGCTGTGTCATCTGATCTTTTTTAGCCTTCCTAAAATACTTACTAAGGAATTATAGCATATACCATGGCCGGAAATTACAATTTTATTAATACAACCTAAATTAACTTATTATTAATTACAGAAATATTACACTAAAAATAAAGTTGTAACATACTATATTGCAATTCTTTCATACCCGCCCCACTCTTACTACTTGTTGGCAGTATATTGCAATCAGGATGTCCAAGAGCAGCAAGATAACTCTTCATATCGGCTATATATGCTTCATTTACTTTTTCTTTATCAACTTTAGTCAAGACAATTTGAAAATGCTTCCCAAAATCACGCAGCATATTCATCATATCGATATCATTATCTTTTATTCCGCGTCTTGAATCGATTAATAAATTTACCAAGTTCAAAGCCTGGCTAGTTTCAAGGTAATAGGTCATTAACCTATCCCAATTTACTTTCTGCGCCTTAGACACTTTTGCAAAGCCATAACCAGGAAGGTCCACTAATAGAAACTTATCAGCTATTGAGAAAAAATTAATCTGCTGGGTTCTTCCCGGTGTGTGTGAAACTCTAGCCAAGTTTTTACGCCTACATATTGAATTTATCAAACTAGATTTTCCAACATTGGATTTACCAATAAACGCAACTTGTGGAAGATGCAATTTAGGGAATTGGTCAATACTTGCCACCCCCGCAATGAACTTTGCTTCTTGTCTAAAAATCTTAATTCCTATATCAAGCATCACTTTTATCAAGCTTATTAATATATGATTGCTGCACTATTGAAAGTAAATTATTCCATGACCAATAAATAAGCAAACCAGCCGGAAAACCACTAAACATGAACAAGAACATAAGTGGCATAAATTTCATAACCTGTGCCTGAACCGGATCAGCTGGTTGCGGGCTCATTTTTTGCTGGAGGTACATACTACCAGCCATAATTAACGGCCAAACGCCGATCATCAAGAAACTTGGTGGTGTAAATGGTAATAAACCAAACAAATTAAATATGGTCGTTGGATCAGGGGCTGATAAATCTTTTATCCACCCAAAGAATGGAGCATGCCTCATTTCAATAGTTACATATAGCACTTTATATATAGAAAAGAAAACAGGAATTTGCACCAATAACGGCAAGCAACCAGAAACAGGATTTACCTTTTCTCTTTTATATAACTGCATCACCTCTTGATTTAACCTAGCTTTATCATCCGCATATAGTTCTTTCAGCCTTTCCATCTGGGGCTGAAGCTTTTTCATCTTTTTCATAGAACGATAGGACTTATTAGCAAGGGTAAACATTAACAGTTTAATTATTACCGTTACAATCATTATGCTAATACCAAAATTACCGACATATTTATAGAAAAAATTCATTGCGTTAAATATTGGTTTTGTTAGGATATAAAACCAACCAAAATCAATTGCCCGGTCAAATAATTTAATGTTATACTGGCTTTCATATTTGTCCAGCAAGTCTACTTTTTTTGCGCCAGCAAATAGATGATGCGTTAGTTCATAACTTCCATCGGGTTCAATTAATTTAGATGATGAAATAAAGTCAGCCTGATACTTATCTCGCCCTGCTTTTAACACATAATTATAGTTTGCACTATAATGCTCTGCCTCATCTGGTATAAAGGCAGCTAGCCAATATTTATCAGTAATTCCAAACCAATTTAGTTCACCTTTAGGAAAGCTCTCTTTTTTGCTATCTTTGATTTTATCATAGGAAAATTCTTGCAATTGCCCTGCAACAGCACCAATCATTCCCTGATGCAAAATATTTACTACATTATCCGGTTTTTCTTCATGATCTCTATTAATCAAACCATAATATTGAGTGGATATTGGCCGTCCGGACTTATTATATGTTGCTTGCTTTATAGTAAACATATAATTTTCGTCTAATGATACAGTTACTTTAAACAAGACATTTTCAGGACTTTTCCATGATAAATTCACTGACTGACCAGCAGAAAGCTCAGACTTATCTGCTTGCCAAATAGTTGAAGAATCCGGGTATATTATAGATTTATCGGTGCTCCACCAACCAATTTCAGCAAAATATCCCTGATCTGAATTTGATGGTGAGAATAAATTTACAGGCGGACTATCTTTGTTAAGATCTTGTCTATAACTTAGTAAAGTTAAGTCATCAAATCTTAACCCTTTTAATGAAATTGATCCTGATACAGCTTTAGATTTTATATTAACTCTAGGCACCGCTGCGATAGCATCATCCCTTCCTAATACTTCATCTTCTGAATTTTGTTTTGAATTTTCTTTTATTGCTTTAATAGTTTTATTATGTTGTCTTGTTTGCTCAGTAAGCTTTTTAAGCCTAGGCTTTTCATAAAAATGCTGCCAGCCAAAAATAATAGCTACAGATAAGACAATGGCGGTAATTAAGTTTAAAATACTATAATTCATAAGAAGTTCTTTATTTTCACTACCTTTGAACTTCTATATTATTTAAGAAAATTAATCAAGGAATTTGAACAGATTCTTAGGCCATAAAGAGAAAAAGATTTGCATTTCTTGCTAAATTTTAATATAATTCGGCAATCTTATATCTATCTTATTTTTTAGTCATGACCACGGATAAAAAAACCATAGTAGTTGCAATGTCAGGTGGAGTTGATAGTTCAGTTGTCGCTGCAATGCTTCACAAAGCTGGCCACAATGTAATTGGTATTACTCTGCAACTATATGATTATGGGATGGCTTTACAAAAAAAAGGAGCTTGCTGCGCAGGTCAGGATATCTATGACGCAAAAATAGTTGCAGACAGTTTAGGGTTTCCACATTATATCTTCGACTATGAAAGCAAGTTTAAACAAGAAGTCATAGAGGATTTTGTTGATAGCTATATACGCGGAGAAACTCCACTACCATGCGTAAAATGTAATCAATCCGTAAAATTCAAAGACTTATTAAAAGCAGCAAAAGAGCTTAATGCTGATGCTCTTGCTACTGGTCATTATGTACAAAAAATCGAAAATAATGGAATTAATGAACTACATCAAGGTAAAAGCGTAGCAAAGGATCAAAGCTATTTTCTGTTTTCTACCACCCAAGAACAGTTGGACTATTTAATGTTTCCGCTTGGAGGATATAGCAAAAACCAAACTAGGGAGATGGCTCAGGAGTTCGGGCTTGAAGTAGCGGACAAACCAGATAGTCAAGATATATGCTTTGTACCAAATGGCAACTATCGAGATATTATAAACAAGATTCGCCCTAACGCAAGCGCTCCTGGTCGTTTTATTCATACAGATGGTTTTGACCTTGGAGAACATAAAGGAATTATAAATTATACAGTTGGTCAAAGAAAAGGGCTGGGTATAGCCTACGGAGAACCAATTTATGTAATAAAAATCGATCCAGAAACTAATACAGTGTATGTTGGACCAGAAGTTGAATTAGTCAAAACACAATTTTTATTGAAGGATATAAATTGGCTAGCTGAAGACATTCCTCCTAATGATTTAGAAGTTTCTGTTAAAATAAGATCAACAACTTCTGGAGTAAGAGCTAAAATAAATCTAGTGGCTAATAACCAAATTAAAGTTACTCTACTAGAACAAGAAAAAGCCATTACTCCAGGCCAGGCATGTGTATTCTATGACAAGTCTCGCGTTCTAGGTGGCGGATGGATCACAAGAACAATCGAATAAAAAGGTAATTTAAATGAACTTCCTTAAAAAGAAAAGTTTTGACTCAGTAAAATCGGCAGGAAGCACAAGCGGCCTTAACCGCACGTTATCTGCATTAGATCTAATCCTCTTAGGTTTGGGAGGTATTGTTGGGACTGGAGTTTTTGCGCTAACCGGCCTTGTCGCTTCACAACACGCCGGCCCAGCCGTTACTCTTTCTTACGCTATTGCAGGATTTACTTGCGTCTTTGTTGCCCTTGTTTATACCGAGCTTGCTACTATGCTTCCAACATCCGGAAGTATCTATACATATTCGTATGTTGCATTTGGCGAGGTATTTGCTTGGCTTGTAGGAAGTCTTGTCATTGTAGAGCTCGGTTTTGCAGCATCAGCCGTTGCCGGTAGCTGGTCTGCCTATATTCAAGGAATTTTTGCGTCCGCAGGCTTTGTACTTCCACTTGCAATATCGAAATCTCCATTTGAAGGCGGTGTAATTAATTTACCAGCCCTACTAATTGTTTCATTTGTAGGTTTTATGCTTTACCTTGGAACTAAGGAAAGCAAAAGATTGAACAACATTCTAGTATTTGTAAAAATGCTAGCTATTGCTCTATTTGTATTTTTTGCTGCTCCGCATTTTGAGGCTAGCAATTGGAGCAATTTTATGCCACACGGCATTAACGACGTTATGTACGGTGCATCAATATTATTCTTTGCTTTTACTGGTTTTGGAACTCTAGCAAGCGCAGCAGAAGAATGTAAAAATCCCAAAAGGGACCTTACAATCGGAATTATTGGTTCTCTAGTACTTGCAACGATAGTTTATATTATTGTCGCAGGAGTGTTAACTGGAATTGTACCATATTATGAGCTAAACAACGCGCAACCTCTGGCTTACGCTTTGAGAGTAAATGGTAAAGAAATTGGCTCTACCATAGTTGCAACCGGTGCTGTAGCTGGAATGACAACAGTAATTATGATAAATATCTATGGCCAATCTAGGATTTTTTATGTAATAGCTCGTGATGGATTACTTCCTAAACCTCTAGCAAGACTACATCATAAATACGATAGCCCTTACATAACAATTGTTATATTTTCAGCTATAATAGCCTTAATGGGAGCTTTAATACCATATGGTGTACTGGCACAACTTTCGAGCATGGGCGCGTTAACTGATTACATAATCGTTGGAATAATTGTTATACTCTTCAGGTTTAAATACTCGAATATGGAAAGACCTTTTAGATGCCCAGCCATTTTTATTGTTGCCCCAATCGCTTTGCTATCCTCACTCTATTTATTATTTAAGCAGATAATAGGTAAAAACAACGAAATGCTGTTAACAGGAAAAGTGTTTATCCTATGGTTTGTTATAATGCTCATTTTATACATACTAAAAAGCGCGCTATCAAAAACGAAAAGAGATGTTCAATAATAATACCTGTTGGCATTGTTAAATAAATATAGGTATAGAAACCTTTATCCTTAACTTGTTTGGCATTGTTGCATGGCTCGGCTTATAGTAAAATTTTCCACTTTATAGTCATGCTGAACTAGTGGGGTTTTAGGATTGTATCCGAGCCATGCAACAAATCCGATCAAGTCCGGGATGAACGCGTTTAGCTGGAGGACAATCGCAGTGGTGGTTATGATATATATACTTAATTTACAATGCCTGCCTGTTCCCAACTTAAAGAAAGTTATTCAATGTGGTTTACTATACCTATAATAGGAACGACTTAACATACGTTACCTAATATTTAGGCTAAGGATTTGGTATGGCTATTCATTGCGCAGATTTTATAGCTAAAACAAAAGAGCCAAGATATATAGTATCTTGGCTCTTTAAAATTATAAACTATAATAATGTTTTATGTAGAATATTATCTAGCTAAAGCATCAATTAGTCTTTGAGCAGCTTCTGGAATCTTATTAGCAGCCTGCAGCGAAGTAATAGCTGCAACCATAGTTCTAATAGTCTCAGAATATTGCTGGGCTGTCATAACATAATCTGTTTTCAGATAAGAATCCGCAGCTTTTTGAGTTACATTAGTAGTAGCTCTAAGTGCATCAGCAGCTCCAATAACATTTTGCTTTTGGTTAGAAACAGCAGCCTGCTCAGCACGGATCGTATTAAGAGCCGCTGTAAATACATCTTGTGATAAACCACGCCCTGCTTCTGTTGTTAAATCAGTTGTCTGATTATCAGCAAAATTAGCCAGTAGCTGAGCTTTAGTTGCAGCATGGCCTAAAGCTGTAGTAATCTGCGCTTGCGATGCATCACTAATAGTAACTTTAGTACTACTATGGGAAAGATAAATCTGTTCAGCAAGGTTACCTATAGCAGCATTATTCGCATTAGCTGCACCATTAGCAGCAGCATTAACAGCAGCAGCAATTGTTGCCTTATCAGCGCCAGCATTAGCAGCAATTGCACCATCAACAGCAGTAGCAATAGCGACAGTATTAGCGTCACCGATCATGTATGTATGAGCCTGAAGGGTAGCGTTCAGAGTTGCAGCTCCAAGTATATTATTAACC
>JANQTT010000055.1:10753-13133 GCA_030731565.1 Rickettsiaceae bacterium
GTTCCTGTTAAATCATTTCCTAATGTTAATTGAGACATTTTATTTACCTATTTTTAATTTAATTATTATCTAGCAGATTCCAAATTAATCCACCTTAGTTCATATTTAAAAGCCAACTTAATAATGAATATATAATCGTACAATAAATTACGATTAAAACCTAATAGAACTTTTAAATATAAAAGCCTATGGATTTGTATTGAGTTTACCAAAAGCCCTGTAAAATAGAAAGCAACAACCGTGCCATCTTGAGATAAAATTAATAAAATAATGAAGTGAATTAACTATTTAGTTATCTGGAGTAATGGATTGGATCTAATTAACGCGAATGTTAATAGGGCTTTTCTGTTGCAAGGTAAGCCCCCAACCCCGCGGCATTGCTTATCTCTAAGCTACAGCCTGCATACGTGAATTATCGTTTGCATTTACTTTGTTTGACCCACGATCAAAGATCACAGCGGAATCATACTGGGTAAAAATTATTTCTTTATTAAGCACGTCGATCCTACTTCGCCCCCATAACACCAATTCCTAGATTAAATATTACTATACGTTGCTCCTCGCGCCTTGTACTACTTGAATCTGAAAAATGATATAAAATATTAATGGTGGAGGCGCCGGGTACCGCCCCCGGGTCCGCAACCCCTATTCCAAATAACGTTTATCACCATAGCTACTTAAGTAGCAATACCATTATACCTCATATATACAACCGAAACAATATAATTTTGATAGGATTATTAGACTTGCCTGTAAGAGACTCTTCGAATAATATTAATGCTTTATATCAGACCTTTGGGCATCACATTTTATCTCAAAATTTCGCCTACTTTAAAGTAGTTTACTTTCTATCTTTGTAGCTTTTAATTGGCACGTAAAGGAACGCGGTTAAGATACAACATAATACTAAAAGATATTAAAAAAGTTATTATGAAATCAAACAAGCAGGATCAAGTTAACAAGATGCACAATTTATTTTTAGTAAAAATATTTGAAAAGGTATTAGAATTAGTAAAAAACTTTCCCATAAATAAACTTAAGGAAATTGTTTAATTCTTAAGAAAAATATTGTATTTAGATTATTCATCAACTGAGAAAAATAAAAAAATAATTCTTATGGAGAAAAAAAGGTCTAGTCCAACGCTACGTACAAGAGCCGATAAAATTAAGGAATTTAAATGCAAAAATTTAATTGCAGTAATAGAAAATCCCGATGATATAAGAAATATTGGCACTATAATTCGTAATGTGAACGCGCTTGGTATTGAAAAAGCCTATATTGTTACTAACCAACAATTATTGCCTGATAGCTGGGAGGAAATGCGTACCACACCAAAACTCAATGCAATATCTGCTTCAGCTATTAAATGGAGCTTTGTAAAAGTCTTCAAAGATACAAATAGTTGCATGGATCATTTGGAGAAGAATGGTTTTATTTCCGCTGTAACCTCGCCTCATATGAAGGGATATAACAATGTGGTACTTCATGAGCATGATTATACTAGTTATAAAAAACTTGCAATCTGGTTCGGCAATGAAGGTACAGGAATTAGTAAAACTGCTATTGAAAGAAGTAGTCTTTGTATTAGCATTCCGATGTGTGGTATTATTGAAAGCCTTAATTTAGGTACATCATCTGGTATTGTATTATATGAGGTTGCAACACAAAGGCGTAAATTCCAATTTGATCTTAAACAAAAGGTTACTCTAAATAAAGCTAGAAAAAAGTTACATAATTAGACAGAAGTAATTGTAAAATAAATTTATAGTTTACCTTTGATACAGTTATTGTATTGACCAGCCATTCAAGCTAAATTCGGTGTAAAATTGGGGTAGAGGGTGATTAGACCCTGGCTTCCCTACCCTATTTTTTACCTATCTTTTCTTATAAAAGAAGGCATGTCTTGTATATCTGATTTCTTTTCATGAAACGAGGGCGGCATAGATTCTTGTTGATTATTTTGTATTTTCACTTCTTGCTGCGCATCGCTCGCTTTTAAGGAATTCCACATACGCTTTAAAAACGATTGCGGCTTTGCCTTTAATTTTTGTTCAGATACTGCTGCTTTTTCCATAGCAGCAAACTGCTCAGATTGAGCCCAATCCATTTGACGGGACAATCGTTCTAGTTTCTCTTGTAGCTCCGTTTCGTTTCCCTTCTCTTTTTCTTCATATTCATTATAAAAAGGCGGTTCATGACTATCAATTTCTATGCTTTCAGATGTAAAACTATCTTCTTGATAATCTTTTTCTTCTACTTTTTCTACTTTCTCTTCATTTTTTAGAAAATCCATATTGCTTTGGTCGATGCCAGTAGCAACAACAGAAACCCTAATCACGCCTTCTAGTTCTGGGTTAAAAGTTGAACCAAAGATAATAT
>JANQTT010000055.1:13143-15738 GCA_030731565.1 Rickettsiaceae bacterium
CTAATACGATTTGCAGCACTATCTACCTCATAAAGAGTCATATCCTTACCACCCGTAATATTTATCAATACTCCGCACGCACCGCACATTGAAGTCTGGTCAAGAAGAGGATTTGCAATTGCAGACTCAGCTGCTTTAATCGCCCTATCTTCTCCACTACCTTCACCAGTTCCCATCATGGCTTTACCTTTTTCGCTCATAACAGTTTCAATATCAGCAAAATCAAGGTTAACAAGCCCAGGAGAAGTGATTAAATCGGTAACGCCGCGAACTCCAGCATGCAGCACTTCGTCAGCCATTTCAAACGCTTCCTGAAATGTGGTATTTTCATTTGCGATTCTAAATAAATTTTGATTTGGAATTACGATTAATGTATCAACATATTTTTGTAGCTCAGCTAGCCCTTGCTCTGCTAGCTTCATACGCCGGGACCCTTCAAATAAAAATGGTTTAGTTACAACACCAACTGTTAGGATACCCAGCTCCTTAGCAATTTTTGCAATCTCAGGCGAAGCACCGGTTCCAGTGCCCCCTCCCATACCAGCAGTAATAAACACCATATTACTACCTTCAAGGTGTGATCGAATTTCGCTTTCGCTCTCGATAGCCGCTTCTCTTCCAACCTCAGGAGAAGCGCCAGCGCCCAAACCTTTTGTAGAAGATGCACCTAATTGAATTTTATTTGTACTTTCAGAGTGTTTTAAAGCCTGAGCGTCGGTATTAGCCACAACAAAATTTGCGCCTTGCAATTTAGCTTTAATCATATTATTTATTGCGTTTCCACCTGCCCCGCCTACGCCAAACACAGTAATTATCGGTTTTAAAATAACATTTTCAGGAGCTTTAATATCTAATCCCATAATCGCTTTTTGTTTCCTTTATCTAAATTTTTCTAGTTCTAGTATTTTTATTGTTTTATGCGTTTTTAGCACTTAGTCAAATAACTTTTTACCGCTTAAACGGGTAAATTTTAAAAATCTACAGCGGCTCCAAAAAGTTAGCGTGAATGGGCTGCCCCATAATTCAATTTATATATACGAATTATGATATACAAGAATATAAATACTAGCAATTATATTTCTATTTTTTTCCAATAAATTATGCGTTGAATTATCAGCTAAATAATTTTAGATTTTAACGCCTTTTGCCTATATCAACTTATAGATGAAGACTATGCACAGTAGACTTTAAAATTTATAGTAATATCTAAAATAAAAATTAAACTTATAGTTGTATTTACCATTTGTTAATTGTTTTATGGTTCAATTAGTTTATCGCTATATATTGGCAATAATTTAGAATGATATTATATAGATAACAATCAGAGGATTATGAAGCAATACCTAAAAGCTTTACAAGAGTACGAAACCAATAATGATAGGTTTGATCAACTCTGCCATTATATGAACGTTGCTAATTCATCGTTTATAAAGCAGTATAGGGAAGGCGCAATTAATTTACCCTCATTTATAATGATCAAAAAACTCCATAGTAAATACTCTGATTTATGTAGTCAAGACGAAGAGTTAAACAACTTATTTTTAAATGCTACTGAATGTTCAAAATTATTTTATGCAAGGACTATAACTTTGATCAAGAATTGTGGAACAAATGGAAAAAAATTTGAAAATAGTTTTAAGCACACTTCACAGCCGCTTGGGCAAAGGCTTATTAATTTACTGATAAATATTAAATTCAGGATAAGAATTGCTCGTTTTAGAAGACAAAGAAAACAAAATAATGGAATCGATAAAATATTTCATAAATTATTTGGCATTACTGAACCAATAAATTGTTGGATTAATAATGTTATTTATAAAGCTAGTCTAATCCAATCAATCCATTATCGATTAACAAAAAAATTGTACTACCTTGTAGTAGCGCTTGTTATATTTAGTTTAATACTTATGAATTCATTATTTTATCAACAGTTTTCTTTTACTTCTATCGTTACACTAAATACATTATTATGTTTAATTCTTGGCACAGCCGCTGTGATAATGCATCCCGGCGGTGACTTTGAAAAAATTGATATATCGGGGGAAAATATGATTGCATATAAATATAGAGCATTTTTTAATAATATAGCAAATAAAAAAATGCATAATATTTTTATAATGCAACATGCACATGAGTCTGGACATAAATTAAACCAGAATGTAGAATCAGTTAGTACAAAAGCATAATGTAAAACTTGGTTCAAAATAATTTCATGCATAAAACTATCAGCTTTTTTGGTTCAAAATTTGAACTAATACCATTTGTTTTTGCCTTAGCTGCTATTATTATATTAATATCTCTAGGAAACTGGCAATTAAATCGTTTATCACAAAAAAAACATTTCATACAAGCTATTGAAACCAACATTAAAAATCCGCCTATTACTGTTGATACTATTAGTGATAATATCGAACTTTATACAAAAATAGAACTTGAGGGAAACTTCCTAGAAGATAAAAATATTTTCTTATATGGTAGGAGGTCAGCCTCTCCAGAAAAAGATGGGTATTATTTACTATCTCCTTTTAATACCATAAATATTGATATACTGCTTGTCTCAAGAGGATGGATACCACAAAGCACAAAAGACGATTT
>JANQTT010000056.1 GCA_030731565.1 Rickettsiaceae bacterium
TATATAGATATACTTAGCCCTTGTTCGTTAGCTGACAAATTGATTGTCTGGCCGGCGCTATATTTGCCTGATAACAAATCTTTGGCCAACATATTTTGTACTTCTCTTTGAATAACACGTTTTAGCGGCCGTGCTCCAAAAGCCGGATCGTAGCCTTTACTAGCTAAATAGTTTACGGCCTTTTCATCATATTTAAGCAAAATATTTTGTGACGCAACAATTGATTTTAGCTGCTCTAGTTGAATTTCAACTATTTTATTCATATGGGATCTGTTTAGGCGGTGGAATAGAATAATTTCATCTAATCTATTCAAAAACTCAGGACGAAAAGCCGCTTGTACATGTTTCATAACTTGATGATATACTTTACTAGTATCCTCTCCTTCCGGCTGTGCCACAAGGACTTCTGACCCTAAATTAGAAGTTAAAATAATTATTGTATTTTTAAAATTAACAAGCCTACCTTGACTATCTGTTAACCTTCCCTCATCTAGGATTTGCAACATTATATTAAATATATCAGGATGAGCTTTTTCTACTTCATCAAATAGGATAATTTGATACGGTCTTCTTCTGACAGATTCAGTCAAAACACCGCCCTGCTCATAACCAACATATCCTGGAGGAGCCCCAATCAAACGTGCAACCGCATGTTTTTCCATATATTCAGACATATCTATTCTAAGAACGGCTGATCTGTCGCTAAACAAAAATTCTGCCAGGGCTTTGGTTAGTTCAGTTTTGCCGACTCCTGTAGGACCTAAAAATAGGAATGATCCTAATGGTCTATTTTGGTCTTGAATGCCAGCGCGTGACCTGCGTACCGCATCACTAACAGCAGATATGGCATCATCTTGTCCTATAACTGTTTTACTAAGGTTTTTTTCCAGAGACAATAGCTTTTCACGCTCGCTAGAAAGCATATTGTCAACAGGTATTCCAGTGATTTTAGAGACAAGCGATGCTATATCTTGATCGGTTACTCTTTCCTTTAAAAGCTGATTTTCTGTATTTTCTTCTGATAGATTTAGCTTCTTGGAAAGTTCTGGAATTATCCCGTATTTTAATTCACTAGCCCTTGCAAGATCTCCACTTCTTTCAGCTTTTTCGAGGCTAATTTTAGCCTCCTCTATTTCTTCTTTTATTTCTCTAGCGGATTGCATTTTAGATTTTTCTGCAAGCCATTTAGAGTTTAGATCCATTGATTTAGACTCTAGTTCTTCGAGTGTACTTGATAATATTTTTACTTTCTTTTTAGAATTTTCATCTTTTTCTTTTTTAAGCGCCGATAGTTCAATCTTGATTTGGATAATACGACGGTCTAGCTCATCTAGCTCTTCTGGCTTACTAGAAACTTCTATTTTTAACCTACTTGCCGCCTCATCTAGTAAATCAATTGCCTTATCAGGCAAAAATCTGTCTGTAATATATCTATTAGACAAAGTAGCAGCCGCGATAATTGCATTATCGGAAATAGAGACTCCGTGATGTACTTCGTATTTGTCCTTAATTCCCCTCATAATGGAAATAGTATCTTCAACTGTCGGTTCAGAGATATAAACAGCCTGAAAACGTCTTGCCAAAGCAGCATCTTTCTCGATATATTTACGGTATTCATCAAGGGTAGTAGCTCCAATACAGTGGAGTTCGCCGCGAGCAAGCATCGGTTTTAGCAAGTTCGACGCATCCATTGCACCTTCCGTTTTCCCCGCACCTACAAGAAGATGTAACTCATCAATAAATAATATAATTTCTCCACTTGCTTCTTTAATTTCATTTAGAACAGCTTTTAACCTTTCTTCAAATTCACCACGAAATTTGGCACCAGCGATCAAAGCTCCCATATCAAGTTCAATAATTTTGCAATGCATTAAGGATTCTGGAACATCTTTTGAGTAAATTCTCTGTGCAAGTCCTTCTACAATTGCCGTTTTACCGACCCCTGGCTCACCAATTAATACTGGGTTATTCTTTGAACGTCTTGATAAGACCTGAATTGCTCGGCGAATTTCCTCATCACGGCCTATTATAGGGTCAAGTTTTCCTTCAGCGGCCAGTTCTGTTACGTCTCTACCATATTTTAGCAGCGCATCGTAGACTTCTTCTGCTGATTCAGTATCGGCTCTGCGCCCTTTTCTCGTAGAAAGAATAGCAGCTGATATTTTTTTTGTATCTATCCCACTTTCTTGTAGTATCTTACCGGCTATGGTTTTATCATAGGTTAGCGCTTCAAAAATTCTCTCGATTGTAACAAAACTATCTTTACTAGCTTTGGCTAATGATAATGATTTTTCAAGGATTTTTAAGCCTTCAGAGGACATAGACACCTGCCCACCGCCACTTACCTCAACAGAAGGTATCCTCGATAATTCTTCTTCGCATCTTGCCCAGATATGCTGAATATCAGCATCAGCCATATTTATTAAATTTGCAATAATATTATTTTCATCAGAAAGCAAAGCTGATAAAAAATGTAGTGGTAGAATTTGTTGATGATTATTTTTTGCAGCCATCATTTGAGCAGTAGAAAGTACAGATCTACTTGCAGCCGTAAATTTATCTATATTCATCGTTACCTCGATATTTCAGATCATATAGTCATTCAATTTGAGTTTTGCTTTTTAGAGCAAGAAGTTGAAGCTACCTGAGCTCAAAGTGGACGACTATAGTAAATTAAATTGCTATAATTTATATATAATTATTATATCTGATTTTTCAAAGTTTTAACTCATATTTATCGATTTCTTATTTAGGGCATAAATTAAGGTTAAGAAAGTTTATATATTTTCTTACCCTTAATTCACGATTAGAATCTAGACAGCGCCTAGGTATTGTTGGCAGTACTTAGAGCTTTGGAGGTTCTTTTGGACCTTCATCAAGCTTTTCTTCATTAGGCTCTTTTGTCTCTTTTTGTTCTTCTGGATCTTTGAACTTTATTATTTTTTCAGCCACTTCTTTCTCACTAACAAATTCTTTGCTCTCCTTGGCCTGTTTGTAATTTTTTTGTTCTTCAACGTCATCTAATTCGTCTTGAACATCCAAATTCCTCGGAGCTGGCGTTTCTACAAGGTCTGCTCTGAATTTTATGTTTGGGATTTTAAAATAGTGCGCTACTAATCTGGTTACGAAAGCCCCAATAGCAACCATAATAACAGCATTTCTTATACCTGTTGGATCTGGATTATATGAGGTAATATCTAAGTATAAGCTAAAAATAAGCCCCCACAGTATAGAAACCTCTGCATTGATTGTTCCATTCAAGCAAATAATATAGTGTTCTCTTCTGAGTAAATCACGAAGTATTCCTCCACTATTTGCTGTTAAGAAGGCAAAGAATGGCCCCCATAACTCGATAGGTTCAATTCTAGCCATAATTGCAATTGAAACGCCAGTTACGATAAAAGCCGCCTGACCAAGAGCATCACCGAGCACTAAGGTATTATCCCAGAACTTCATTATCAAACCATCTTCGTTTGCATTTTTATTATAAAATTCCAGAAGCCTAACCGCTGAAAAGCCGACTAAAACTACAATCAAAATATAATACATATATGAAGGGGTTAAAAACAATCCCACTTCATCTCTATTAATCAAAATATCACGCATTACTCCTCCACCAACAGAAGGTAACATCGCGAACAAAAAGGTTCCAAACAAAGTAGCGTTTTCTTTTGCAGCTATCGCAATACCAGAAATAGCGAAAGCCAGCGTACCAATTACACCAACAAAATAAAACCATTGTGAATCAATTGTTTGTAGCAACATCACAGGGTATAAATAGGTTTTTACAATATCTTTGTATTCATCGCTCCCTGAAAATTTTCTAATCGCTTGATTGTATTTGTCAACAACATCAAGTGGCACCGATTTTTTACTAAACATCATATGTATCGGAGTTTTTACATGCAGTTGAATTTCACGAATTTTAGAAGTAGCTTTACTATTCAAGATAGCAGCAGCGCCAACAACTCTATCAGACATAAGCCCGTCAATGTCGCCTTTGATAAGTGCTTGTAAGGCTTCGACATCGTTTTTATATTCTCTGATAATATCTTTATTAGTAGGGTCACTAACAAATAAATTTATTTGTGGGTCGGCGTAAGTAAAACCTTTTGTTACTCCTAAATTAAAATTCTGCAAACGGACTTGTACTAAAAATTCCGATACTGTATCAAAGTTAAGTTCTTTGATACTATCCCTTTTTATAAAAAGAGAATTTTCTTCATAACGATATGGTTCTGAAAAATATACATGTTCGGCCCTCTCTTTCGTATATGTAGCGCCAGCCGCCATATCCCTTTTTCCCGAGAAAAGGTCTTGTTGGTGATCTTCCCAATCAACCTGCTCATACTTAGATTCAATTCCGATTTGGCTTGATATATTCTTTACAAGCTCTATATCCATTCCAGTTAAGACAACCCCACCAGCGGTAACTTTGTTATATTGATAGGGGTCCCATAAATACCAGCCATTTAATAAAACATTTTTTTCTTGAGATTCAGCACACTCTATAACTACTTTGCGTTCGGCGGCATAAACTTCTAATGACTGAATTAAAATGAAAAAAGCAAAAAATAACCTAATAATGCTCATAATGTAATATAATTATAATATTAAAAATAAGGGTATATTATCAAAATAAATACTCTCTTACGCGAGTTATGGATAAAAAATTTAGAAGATTCTTACCCTTAACTTGTGTTCTTAATATTTAAATTAGTCTATTAGATTAAAAAGGTACAAAGCAATATACAATCACTTATATTTAAATAAAACCATAGTTGATTTACTGTTACAGAAATATGTTTATTCAATGTAATTCACTACATGCTATCTAATTAACTTTAACTGAAGATCGGGATATCAAGCCTAACCCAAACTGTATCAGCTATATAAGCAGTCAATTCAAGTTGTAGAGCCGTTGCAATACAAGCTCTACACCTAAGATGATCATGTTTTCTTAGCGATTTTAGTGATCTTTACAAATCAAGGTTGTTATTTTAAGGATTTTTCTAGAATGATATGTAGAAACAACTTTTAGCAGGAATGGCCATCTACTATTACTATCAATATAACCTTTAAAAGCTTCCATTAAATATCGCCATAACAATATTTACTTAGTAATTTTCTTTAAGATTCTGAACTTAATAATACCATAAATTGAGATCATTAGCCATAACATCTCTATAACCACCGAAGCCATGTTCCAGTGATAATAAAGAGAAAAAAGTAGCATCATTGATCCAAAAAAATTAAAATACAGATATGTTGAGGATTTTGTAGTAATTTTTTCCAATTGGATTAAAAAAAATGCCATTATTACTAGGCCTACACCCAAAATCCCGACTATATCTGATATAAAATATATATCTAAAAACATTTAACTAATAACTTTTTCTATCTTGGTTTCTTCCCCCATATATGGGACAAGCGCTGTTGGGATTGTTATAGACCCATCTTCGTTTTGGTAATTTTCTAAAATAGCGACGATTGTTCTGCCTACAGCCAACCCAGAGCCATTTAAAGTATGAACGAATTTTGTTTGATTGTCACCAAACTCTTTATACCTTGCTTTCATTCTTCTTGCTTGAAAATCACCACAATCTGATACGCTCGAAATTTCTCTATATTTATTCTGTCCAGGAAGCCAAACCTCTAAATCATAAGTTTTTCTTGCAGAAAAACCCATATCTCCACTACAAAGCAACATTATTCTATATGGGATTTCTAGACGCTTTAAGACCTCCTCAGCCGCTGCTAACATTCGTTCATGTTCCGCTGTAGATTCTTCTTCAGTAGTTATTGACACAAGCTCAACTTTGCCAAACTGGTGATTCCTTATCATTCCTTTTGTATCCTTTCCGGCGCTTCCAGCTTCAGATCTAAAACACTCAGTATATGCCACATATCTTTGGGGTAAATCTTCTCTTTTTTGAATTGAATTTGCCACTAAATTAGTAAGCGGAACTTCTCCCGTCGGTATTAATCTATAATTTCCACCTTCGGTTAAATAAGAATCTTCACTAAATTTTGGCAATTGCCCCACATTATACATAGCCTCTGGTTTTACTAGTATAGGCGGGGAGACTTCCATATAACCATAATCTTCTGTATGAATATCAATCATAAAGCTAATTAAAGCTCTTTCTAATTTGGCCAATTTTCCCTTTAAAGTAACAAATCTACTACCAGAAATTTTGGCAGTTTGTTCAAAATCCATCAATCCTAGTTCTTTTCCGAGCTCATAGTGGTCTTTTGCATTTGGGAAATTTTTTGGCTTGCCGTATTCTCGAACCAATTTATTCATTGATTCATCGGTTCCATACGGCACCTCACTAAGAGGGAGGTTAGGTATATTATCCATTATTTCTTTATATCTATCGCTATCGACTAGTTGTTTTGATAATTCAGATAATTTTTCATTAATATGCTCAACATCACGCTTAATATCGTCAAACTCCCGGCCCCCTTTTCCTTTTAGGCTTCCTAATTTTTTAGATTTAGCATTTCTTGCTTGTTGGAACTGTTGAATTAAAGTCGTAAGTTGTCTTTTTTCTTCGTCTAAAGCTAATAACTCCTCAGTATTAACCTTTACACCCCTTTTTTGCAGAAGGCTATGAAACTCCCCTTTATTCTCTCTTATCCATTTGATGTCTAGCATTTTTTAAAACCTTTTATTTTCAACCAATTTACACAGTATAATCGAAATTTCATATAATAAAAGAAGTGGTATTGCAAGCGCTATCTGACTAATTACATCTGGCGGGGTGAATATTGCTGCTAGTATAAAAATAATAACAATAGAAATCCTTCTTTTGCTTTTTAAAAAATTTGAACTAACAACTCCCAACATTCCTAGTATAACCATTATAACAGGCAATTGAAAAGCCATTCCAAACGCAAAAGTGAGCTGTATAACTAAATCTAAATATTCGCTAATCCTTGCCTCTAAAACTAATGGAATATTAATATTATTATTTTCATAGCTCAGAAAAAACTCCCAGGCTCTTGGCATTACAAAATAAAAAACAAAAAAACTGCCTATATAGAATAATACGGGTGAAAAGGATAAAATTAAAATGATTAGCCTTTTTTCACCAGCTAAAAGCCCCGGAGCAATAAAAGCATATAGCTGGTAGCAAATTACAGGAATTACAATGGCAAACGCCACAAAAATAGATAATTTTATATATGAAAAAAAAGCTTCGGTAAGACCTGTATAAATTATCCTCCTTCCTTCTTTATCTATAATATCAGCAAGAGGAGTTAAAAATATTTCAAATACTTCTTCTCGGAAACTGTAACAAATAGCAAAAGCAGTTATAAAAAAAACGAAAACAACCAGAAATCTCTTTTTTATTTCTAATAAATGTTCTTTTAAGGTATATTTTTGCACTACAAATTAACCGAATTATTGTTAATTTCTTTATAATAAACTAAATTGAATTAGAAATGTTCTTTAATCTATCTTTACCATCAGATGGAAGGATTTCGTTAATTCCTTCCTGTAGAGCTTCTTCTGTAGGAACCTCTATAACGGATCTAGATTCATTACGCTTTTTCTTTTTTATTTCATCAATCTGATTTACATCTCTATCATCTTTCAGTGTTTCTATTGAATCTAAAAAATCTTTTGGAACATAACTAATTGAAAATTTCAGAGATTTTTCTAAGTATGGTATAGTAACAGAGCCTTTTAGCCACTCAGGGTATTTTTCCTTTTCAAGATTATATATAATATCTTCAGTTTTATCAGCATTTAAATATGTGCGAGAACCAAGCACAGCAACAACACCAAATATAAGTAAAGAAATAATATATCCTCTTACTATTCCGATTAAGAACCCAAGGGACCTATCAAAAATTCCACGACTAATTTCCTTGAAAAGGAAAATAATTTTTGATGATAAAAAGGTAAAAACGATTAAAGAAAAAATGTAAGTAACAACCCCGCTACCAATTGAAGTCGCAAGGTCGTTAGCTATATATCCCGAAAAAATTATTCTTACATATGTGTATAAAAACATTGCAAGTAAAATGGAAGCAATAAACCCTAGAAGATTTATTGTTATATAGAGCATTCCTCTATAAAAGCCCATTATAGATGAGGCAAACAGAATCGTTAAAATAATTATATCAAAAATAGTAAACATCATAGTTCAATTATAATTTTCTCTGTAATAACGTAATCCAATCTTAGATCGTGAGGTTCTCTAGGCAAATATTCGCTTAAATATTTGTGAAAACAAACTCCAATTTTTACAATATTTTGCCTTGTGCTTTTTTCGCTGACGTATCTATCATAATGGCCTATGCCAAAACCTAGCCTATCTCCATTTAAGCTAAAAGATATTCCTGATATAACAAGTATGTTTGGTTCAACTTTGTCTTCATTTTGAGGCTGCATCAGCTTGCTAAAAGGGCTCTTTTCCATTTTGGAATTATGACTATATTTTACATAATACATCTTTGTTCCTTTTAATTTTGGAAGAGCAACTTTTGTTGGAAAGTTAACAGCCAATTTCATTACGTCTACTTCACCAGGCATAGGCCAATATAAACCAATAATATTGTTCTTGTCTATAATATCATTTTTTTTGACAAAACTTGCGTGCCTATTCCTATTAAAAACAATTGATTCAATAACTTCTTGTGTATTTTTAACAATAATATCGTTTTCCAAAGAATAGCTTAAATTTTCAGAAGATTTCCTTATATCTAAAAATTTTTGTCTTAATTGTTTTTTTGACTTCATCCTTTAGTACTATTTATTTCTTAATAAATTTATCTATAAATTCTTGGTGTTTTAATAATTCCTCTTCAGTAGGATAAATTATTAACTTATTACCCTCTGCCTTAATATCCATAGCATTACTCTGGAGTTCGCTTGATATTCCACCACCCATAACAAAACTAGTCTGACGCCCTCCGGTGAGCTCAACATACACCTCAGCAAGCAAAGCAGCATCAAGCAATGCTCCGTGAAACTCTCTTGAAGAATTGTCTATCTTAAACCTCTTACAAAGAGCATCAAGGTTTACCCTTGCACCAGGATAGTTTTTTCTTGCTATAGTTAACGTGTCTATTGCTTCAGATAACTCCAAAGAAGGTAAACTAAGTAGGGATAATTCATAGTTCAGAAATTTAATATCAAATGGTGCATTGTGAATGACTAATTTTCCATCTTCTATAAATTCTAAAAACTCATCTGCAACTTCTCGAAAAACCGGCTTATCTTTGAGAAAATCTGAAGAAATTCCATGTATCTTATAAGCCTCATTCGGCATATCTCTTTGAGGATTAATATAAAAATGAAATTTCTTCCCTGTAAGAACTTTATCAACCATTTCTAAGGCGCCAATTTCTACTATTCGATGACCATCATGTGGGTTTAATCCTGTTGTTTCTGTATCCAGAACTATCTCTCTAATATTCATTTTATTCCCCTTATTATGTCCTTTAACGATTTTTCTATTTCTTTTTGACTATTATCACTATTTATTGTGAAATCTGCTCTTCTCTTCTTCTCTTCTTGAGGTAACTGGGCTGATTTTATTTTGTTATATAAACTAATATCATCAATTCCCCTTTTTTTTGCTCTTTGCAATCTAGTTTCTTCTGAACAATATACGCAAACCGAGCAAGCAAAGTGTTTGTCAAAATTTGATTCAAATAGCAGCGGGACCTCTGTAAATATAATTTTTTGGTTTACATTTTCTTCTTCAAAACTCTTTATTCCTAATCTAACTAGAGGATGAATTATAGATTCTAATTTTTTTTTAGCTTCCGGATTGTCGTAAATAATCTTAGATAATTTTTTCTTATCAAAAATCTCTAATCCTTTTATTTGGCTGATAACTAAATTTTGTAAGTTTATATCTTTATAAGCATCACGAATAAAATCATCGCAGGAAAAAACTTTATACCCCAACTCTTTAGCGCAAGACAAAACAAAACTTTTGCCAGAAGCATAACTCCCGGTGATTGCTATATTTTTCATGACTTTATCCCTTTTTTCTGATCGTAATATGATTTCATGATAATTGCTGCGGTTTCTTCAATTGACCTCATAGAAACATCAATTACTTTCCAATTATTTTCAGAGCAAATTCTTTTTACCTGCCTACATTCATCTTGGATTATTTTTATATCTGTATAGTTAGAAATTTCATTTACCTGTAGAAAGTTCATTCTACTTTCTCTTATTTCTGCTAGCCTATTTGGATTGATTATTAATCCAAATATAACTGGATTATTCATTTTGGATATATCAGGAAATGTACAACCACTTACCAAAGGAATATTAGCTGTTTTAAATCCGTTATAAGACAAGTATACTGAAGTTGGAGTTTTTGATGTTCTTGATGGGCCAATCAAAATTATATCTGCTTCCTCAAGATCATCTAGCATCTGGCCATCATCATGGCGAAGAGAATATTCAATCGCCTCAACTTTATCAAAATAATTTTCATCAAATTTATTAGTATAACCTACCCCACTATCTGCACTTTCGCCAATATATTCTGAAATTTCTTTAACTATCTTACTTACTACAGACACACATGGTATTTTTATTTCAAAACAAAATCTCTTTAAAGCTCTACGAATTTTTTCATCAGAAACCGTATACAACACAACCCCTGGCTTAGCCCTTACTTTTTCAAAAACTTCATCCAGCATTTTAAGATTTCTAGTCATTGGCCAATGATATTTTTTTACTTCTATATCACTAAATTTTGCTAAAGCTGTATTAGCAGCATGCTTTACTGTCTGACCTGAAGACTCAGAAACTAAATGAACAATTAATTTTTTCATTTTATTCACATTTACTTTGTGGATAATATTATTACTAAATTATCTATTACTACCTTCATTTTAAAGATAAATCTACTAATATACAGGATAATAAATTATAAAAATCCTATGTGCAAAAATTTGTGCATAAATTGAGTATATTCCAATCTCCCCTTACTTATCCTCAATTCATCCAGGATTTATACACGATTTCATTAACTGTATAATTTTATATGTGAGTAAATTGTATAATTATTTTAACTCTAAGCAAAACCTATAGTCTAAATAAAAAATAGCTCATTAAAATGTTGATAAATTAGTGGATAACTTTTAATTCATATTATCCACTATACCTACTACAAACTATAATATATATTATTTTTATATTATTATATTAGTATCAAAAAATTTATGAGCACTCTTGTAAAACTTTTCCAAAAAGAATCCACTCGTATTCCAATCTGGTTAATGAGGCAAGCAGGAAGGTATTTACCTGAATATATGGAGGTCAGATCTACAGTTAGTGACTTTCTGGAACTTTGCTATGATTCAAAGAAAGCTGCTAAAGTAACCCTACAGCCAATAGAAAGATTTGGCTTTGATGCTGCTATAATATTTTCTGACATTTTGGTTCTACCCCATGCTCTTGGATGGGACGTTGCTTTTAAAAAAGGAGAGGGACCAGTTTTAGCGAAATTTGAATCAGAAAAGGATTTATTAAAACTATCTGATAATTTATCTAACCGAATAAATAATATTTATGATACCGTAAGCAATGTAAAAAATTCGCTACCCAAAAATATATCTTTAATTGGTTTTGCTGGAAGCCCTTGGACTGTAATTAGCTATATGATTGAAGGTAAAGGAAAGCAAGATTTCTCTGTTAGTAAGAGCTTTTTGTATAATAATCATAAAACAGCATTAAAATTATTTGATATTATTTCTGATAGAACAATAGAATATTTATCTGGCCAAATTGAAGCAGGGGCTGAAATAATACAGCTTTTTGATTCTTGGTCTGGAGTATTAAACGGATCTGATTACGAAGAGTTTGTCATCAAGCCAACAAAAAAAATAGTTGAAAGGCTAAAGGCCAAATACCCTAATGTTCCAATAATAGGCTTTCCAAGGGGATCAGGATATAATTATGACAATTACATAAAAAATACAAATATTGATGGGGTTAGTGTTGACCAATTTACACCGGTGTCTCAAATGAAAAAATGGCAAAGTAATATAATTGTTCAAGGAAATCTTGATCCAGTTGTTTTGCTTACAAATAAGGAAAAAATAAAAAATGCGGTTGACGAAATATTATATAAAGTAGAAGATAAGAACTTCATTTTCAATTTAGGTCATGGAATTATGCCAAATACCGATCCTAAAAACGTAGAGTATTTAGTAAATTATGTCAAAAAGTTCAAAAAATAAAAAAACAGCTATAGTTCTTTTTAATTTGGGAGGGCCTGATAGTAAAAGTTCTGTAAAACCTTTTTTATTCAATTTATTTAATGACAAATATATAATTACCCTTCCTAAGTTTTTACGCTACCTTGTTGCCTGCCTTATTTCTTCTAGAAGAGAAAAAACAGCACAAGAAATATATGCTCATTTAGGAGATAAATCTCCTATTTTAGAAGAAACAAAAGCCCAGGCTGATTCTTTAGAAAAATCTTTAAGGACCTCTTCCGATGTAGATTATAAAGTTTTTATATGTATGAGGCATTGGCATCCAATGTCAAACGAGGTAGTTAAAGATATTGTAGCTTATAACCCTGATGAAGTTATTTTGCTTCCTCTTTATCCACAATTTTCTACAACTACTACTCTTTCTTCAATTGAAGATTTTTCCGATAAAATTCGTAATATATTACCAAATATTTTATATAAAACTATCTGTTGCTATCCAAAAGATAAAACTTTCATACAAAGCCACGTCGACTTAATATCTCAAGCTATGGAAAAAATAAATGATAAAAATAATTGTCGGATTTTATTTTCTGCGCATGGGCTGCCTAAGAAAATTATAGAATCTGGTGATCCATATCAGTGGCAAGTAGAAAATACAGTGCAATCTATCATTGAGGAATTGCCTTTTTCTCAAATTGACTATAAGATATCTTACCAAAGTAGAGTCGGACCCTTAGAGTGGATTGGTCCAAATACTGAAGAAGAAATAGAAAAAGCTGGAAAGGAACAAAAAGAATTAATGGTTGTGCCTGTTGCTTTTGTTAGCGAGCATTCTGAAACACTAGTAGAACTTGATATAGAGTATAAAGCAATAGCGGATAAACACTCAATAAATTATGTTCGAGTCCCAACCTTAAGTATTAATAATTATTTTGTTGAATCGCTAAAAAATATGGTGACTAATGCAACTAATTCTGAATCTAATTTTTTATATTCTAATGAAATGAAAAGACTTTGTCCGGCAAGTTACTCTAAATGTCCATGTAAAGATTAAAACGAATTTAAGAAAGGTAATGGAAAACTATTTTATTTGGTATAAAACTATTCATGTAATTTCAGTTATATCATGGATGGCAGCAATGTTTTACTTGCCTAGGCTCTTTGTCTATCATTCAAAAGTAGAGATTGATTCCCAGATGGATAAAACTTTTCAAATTATGGAAAAAAGATTGTTGAGATTTATTATGACTCCAGCAATGCTGTTAACATACATCTTTGGCTTGCTTACGGCTTATGTTTATGGATTTGTTGCACTAGGTATATGGTTTCATATTAAAATGTTAGCAGTTCTTGGTCTAACAATCATGCATGGTTTTTGTGCAAAATGGGTAAAAGATTTTGCTAAAGGTAAAAACAAGCATAGTGAAAATTTTTATAGGATAGCAAATGAAGTCCCAACTGTCCTAATGATAGTTGCTGTTATTATGGTTATAGTAAAACCTTTCGAATGATACCGCCCCTTTAGCTTAAATATTACCGCGCTATCTCGTCGCTCACCTATTATTAATGGTCATTTACTTAGGTGGTATAGCGTCTGGTGGTCTTATATAAAGTGGTTCAATTGCGGAAAATTCACCTGAGTTTATTTTCTCATCAGCACATCTTGCAATATGAATTGCTCGGACTGTTGGAAACCTTGGAAGCAAAATCAATTTATCCATATCCTTTATTTGGTTATACACTTCTTTTAATCCGCTACCTGTACAAACTAAGGAGCCTGATTGACTTGCTAAATAGCTTTTAATAGCATTAGAGTCCATAAGCATTGGATCCAGGGTCCTGCCGTCTTGAAAAAATTGCTGTACATATAGCTGATTCCTATATGCATTTAATATAATTATTGCAGAATCAAAACTCTTTACTTGCATTTTTAACCTATAAAAGGCTGCTTCAAAATTGGTAATAGCAATGCCTTTAATTTTACTTGCATACATAATTCCTTTTGCTGCTGCTAGGCCTATACGGATACCTGTAAAGCTGCCAGGGCCAATTGTTACGCACAGGTAATCAATATCAGAGTAATCCATACTTGTTTCTTTTAAAGCCCGCTCAATCATAACTAACAATTTTTCGGCCTGCACAGAAGGCGTTAGTTCTTGCTTGAATGCTAAAATTTCTTGCCCCAGTGCAATTGCAACTGAACAGTTATTATTTGAGACATCGAAGCAAAGAATTTTATTCATAAAAGTAATGTACATAAAGTATTTCATGCAATAAGATATCCGATATTAATGGTAATTTAAAGAAAACTATGAAAATAATCTCGGGCCTAAGTAACCCAGGACTTGCAAATAGAATTGCAAAAGAGCTGAGTGTTGAATTATTGTCGACAAAAATTGATAATTTCCATGACGGGGAATTAAGAGTTCAGGTTGAGGGAAAAATTGGTAAAGATATTATTATTGTCCAGTCCACTAATACCCCGGTTAATGACCATTTAATGGAGTTGCTTCTTCTTGCAGATACAGCCAAAAGAGCTGGGGCGCAAAACATAATTTCTGTAATTCCATATTTCGGTTATAGTCGTCAGGATCGTTGTACTTATAAAAATGGTCCTATATCTTCAAGCTTAGTAATTAAAATGTTAGAAACATCAGGAATTAACCATGTAGTAACCCTTGACCTACATTCTGCCCAACTAGAAGGAATGTTTAACGTACCAATTACTAACTTGAGCGCTGAAAGTATTTTTTCCCCAGTTGGTAAAAATAAAAATAATACAATTATTGTATCACCTGACGTTGGCGGAATTCCAAGAGCAAGAAACTATTGCTCATTATTTGGAATGGATTTGGCTATAGTAAACAAAACTAGAGACATAAATAACAATTGCTTAATGAGCGAGGTAATTGGCATTGTAGATGGTAAAAACTGTATTATAGTCGATGATATAGTCGATGGAGCCAGCACTTTATGTATGGCAACTGACCTTCTTATAAAAAAAGGAGCAAAATCAGTAGAAGCAATAATCACCCACTCCGTACTTTCTAAGGAGGCTACAAAAAAAATCGAAAAATCTCAGGTTAAGAAAATTTATACTACTGACTCTATAAATCATATAGAACTCCCAAATAAATTCACTATCCTCCCTATCCATGAATTAATTGGAGCAGTAATAAAGGAGCAAATAAGTTATAGTCATTAATTTGCATTTGGGACTTTAGCACAAGGAACTAAAAACCTATAGCAATATATAAGCGAAGAGCAACGATTTTTGCCAGATTTTAAACGCTCCGATACCATATAGTAAACCACATTGAATTAGGTGCATTTATATTGCACCTTATTTAAATTTATTTATTACCTTTTTACCTTCCAATGGGCTAGCATTGCTAGGTAAAAAGCTAAAAACTAAATTTAAAAATATTTTATATAAATA
>JANQTT010000057.1 GCA_030731565.1 Rickettsiaceae bacterium
TCATAATTTTATACACTTCGTATACTGCAAAATTCTTTATCAGTCGCTTTATATTCTTTTTAGATTCAAGATTCAAAATATGTGCTCTATCCTTGCTGCTTATTTGCCCTAAGCTTGGATCCAACTCTATATCAATTTTTTTTAGTAGTTTTCTACATAGCTCTTCAATATCACGCACTATCCTTTTTTCATCGGCCTCTATTTTTGCAAGTTTCTCAGGGCTAAGCCTCCTTTTTTTGTTTTTCAAATGCTCTTGAATTAAAAGGACCAATTTGCTCTGTATTTCTGTCAATTCACTAGACTCTGCAATCATTAGCTCAATGGCTGTACCCAAATCATCACTCTCATTCATATCCTCAAATATATTGGCAAGTTCTGATTCAAACTTGCTCTTTCTATGGGGCTCGAGGATATCTAGTATATTCTCAAATTCTTCTTCACTTTTCTTTCTTTTATCATCAGTCCTTGACATAATTATGTTACCATTCACGTAATCTTTAGATAGTCTAACTTAATCTTTATTACATTAAAAAAACTTATAACCTTCAACAGTAGCTATACATGAACTTTCTAATTTTTTGTTACTTTTTAAGGTACAACAAGAATTTAGCGCAAGTCAATAAGACTTAATTTTTCTATAAAAAATAAAGCAATAATTTACAAACTGAGAGAATATTATGTGATAATTTCTATGGTCATGCCTTAATCTGTTAAAATAGCAAAAAATTATTGCGTCATACTGCAGAAAAAAAGAGGGCACAGAGTAAATTTTTTAGAAATCTAAGCATTGTTCTTAGCATATACAACAAGAGTCTAAAAAAATTGTGGTTTCTTTTTTTTAAATTTAATATAGTAAATATATTATATAAACAAACATTAAAAAAAATAAATTAAATATGAATTTAAATATAGATGTAATTATTTTTATAATATTTTTAATCATTACTTTAACTATAGGTTTGTTTTATGGTCGAGGTATAAAAACTTTTAAGGATTATGCATTAGGAGGAAGAAATTTTTCAACTGCAACCTTAGCTACAGCTTTAATAGCAACTTGGATTAGTGGTAGTGCTTTTTTAACAGATGTTTCAGAAACATATAAAAATGGTTTATTTTATATGGTTCCTGGGATGTTAAGTGATGTTTTTAGTTGGATTATTATATGCTATTTTATTGCTCCGCGCATAGGAGAATTTCTAGGAGCATTATCCATTGCTGATGTACTAGGTAATTTATATGGAAATAAAGTTAGATTTATTGCTGCAATTTCCAGTACTTTTAATTGTATAGGTAAAGTTGCTGCTCAATTTAAAGTATCATCTACAATTCTTCAATTATTTTTTGGGATATCTAGTTTTTACGCTACCTTAGCAAGCAGTATAATAATTATTATATATTCGGCTTTTGGTGGAATCAGGGCTGTAACTTTTACTGATATTATACAATTTGCGACTTTTGGTGCAATAATTCCAATTATTGCCTTGGTAATTTGGGGAAGTTTTGATGACCCGCAAGTAGTATTTTATACATTATCAGAAAATCCTCTATTTGATTATACTCAAATTTTTAATCCAGAACATCCTCAATTCTGGGGAACTGTTACTTTAGCTTTGTATTTTCTAATTCCTTCATTTAATCCTGCTATATTCCAACGTACTTCAATGGCAAAAGATACTGTTCAAGTTGCACAAGTATTCTTTTTTGCTACATTTTCCAGGCTTGCTATATCGATATTATTTTTCTGGATTGCCATTCTTTTATTGTCTAAAGACCCTAATTTACAACCAGATAAATTATTTGCTTATATAATTGATAAATACGCATATGCAGGGCTAAAAGGGCTTATAGCAGCCGGGGTAATGGCAATGGTTATGTCAACAGCTGATTCATACATAAATGCCGCTACTGTTACATTATCGTATGATATACGCACTTCATTTGGAATTGATTATTGGTCAGAAAAAAGAAGTTTAATATTTTCTTATATATGCGCAATCTTTATAGGTATTTTAGCATTTTGCCTTGCTTTTTATATGAAAGGCTTATTAGCATTATTTTTATTAGTAAGTAGCTTTTATTTACCAGTTGTTACTGTTCCTTTCCTCCTTGCAATTTTTGGCTTTCGAACTACTTCAACAGCTGTTCTGTCGGGAATTATAGCAGGACTTATAACTGTCGTTGTTTGGAGAAGTTTTCTTATGGACATTACTGGAGTAGATAGCGTTCTTCCCGGAATGTTTGCTAACATAATATTTTTATTTTTAACTCATTATGGATTTAAGCAAAAAGGTGGATGGGTAGGAATAAAAGATTATACAGATTTAAATAAAATAAGAAGTCAGCGGCAAATAAAATTACTTAAAGTAGCAAAGAGCATAACGACTTTTAATATTATTGATTTTTGCAAAAAAAATGCACCGAAACAAGAATCCACTTATACTTTTTTTGGAATATTTTGCATTGTTTCAGTATTTTCAACAATGTATTCTATGCCAATTGGCATTAGGCAGCATTATGCAAATATCATTCAGTTGATTTACCATTCCGTATTAATTATTTCAGCCATATTTTTGACTTATCCTATCTGGCCCCAAACATTTAAGAATAAACAGTTTATTTCAATCACATGGATTATGTGTTTGTTTTATGTTTTTATATTTGTCGGGTTCTTACAAGTGCTTGTGAGCAATTTCGGACAATTCCAGCTCATGATTTTTTTATTAAGTACAATAATTTTAACTACACTGACCAGATGGCAAATTACATTATTTATGCTGCTAACCGGCGTAATGTGTAGTGTACTATATTTTAAATGGAATACGGGAGTAAATCCTGCAAATATTCCATTAGGATTAAAATTCAAGATCACTTATCTATTATTATTAATTAGTGGAATTCTTTTAATTGTTTTCAAACCGAAGCAAGAAGAACAAGAGGCAACAGAAGCAAAAGTAGGTGGATTGGAAATAGAAGTAACTGATCTGAATGAAAAGGTATGCCATTATACAGAACGTATAGCAGATCAAGCGAAAGAAATAGAGAGACTGGGATCAACAGCGCAGAAAATATTGAATAATGTAAATCATGAATTGCGCTTGCCGGTAGGGAATGTGATGAATTTTGCCGAGATGCTGTCAGATGGTCTTGGGAAGTTTAACGAAAAACAACTGCAGATGTTAACAGAAGAAGTATATAAAAACTCGAACCGCCTGTCGACAATGATATTAAATATGCTAGATTTAGCAACGCTTAATGCAAAAAAATTGGAGTTAGATAAAAAGCTAATAAATTTAGGAGAGTTGGTACAGGATAGAATAAATAGTTGCCGTAAGATATATTTAGGAGAAAAGCAAATAGATTTTGATATGCAAATAGAGGAAGATATATTAATAAACGTAGACCCAAATTATATAAGGCAAACAGTAGATAACCTGGTGATAAATGCAATAAATTTCAGCAAGGAAGGCGTGATCTGTATAAGCTTATTGAGAAAAGGACAAGTGGTTGAGTTTACAATAACAGACAATGGAATCGGAATCCCAAAATCAGAATTATATGATATATTTACGCCATTTAAGATGGGATCAAAAACAGAATCAAAAGCCGAAGGTAGAGGCGTAGGTTTAGCTTTATGCAAAGCCGCAATCGAAGCCCACGGCGGCAGTATTACAGTTGAAAGTGATGGAATCAACGGCGCCTTATTTAAATTTGCGCTTTAGAGAGTTAATGGAACGGCATCTTTGCATGAATTTGGATTCTAATCCTACCTATTATAAGCTTACTATTAATTATTTGCTTGTATAATCTGCAAAATAGTCTTTTCAAAATCTTTTTTAAGGATCGAAAATTTTACTTTTTCTAATCCTATTTTTGGAATTACAATTAGCGCTTTCTGGCTTAAATCTATTAGATGCTCTTGAATTAGAAGATCTATTAGATGCTTTATTCGTCTTCTTGCTTTGTTCCTAACAACTGCTTTTTTAGAAAATTTTCGACTTATTTTTAAGCCTAAAAAAGTTGCATTTTCCGATTGGATAGGCAATGAAGATATATTTTCAGAAAAAACAATAATAAAGCATGACCCATGTTTCTTGGAGCCATGCTTATTTACGAAATCAAATTCTTTCTGATTTTTTAAAGAAAAAACAGTCACATTGACTAATTTAGATTTATGCAGTTAATTTTTTACGGCCTTTAGCTCTACGATTTTTAATCACCATTCTGCCGCCAACAGTAGCCATTCTGGCTCTAAAACCATGCCTTCTTTTTCTAACTATATTACTTGGTTGAAAGGTACGTCTCATAATATCAATTTTGTTTTATATTTCCAATAATGGTGCACAGTTTAATAAATATCTACTCAAATGTCAATTCAATCTTCCTAGAATTTCTCCAGCACTGCCAACAGAGCTAAAATAAAAGAACTTTTTTGCTACAAAACCCGACTTTCTATCTCTGTCAGTAATACCCTAACAAAAGCATATTATTAATTGCATCACCTGGCAAAATGTCATAAATTCAATTTAAAGTGATTATAGCGGATTTTACTATGATACTGCAATTTTAATATCAGGACTAAATAAATGCTTTATATATTTATTTTTACTATACTCGCTACAGCTTCACTCCTACTTGGACTACTTTCTATGGCAGCAGGAGAGAAATATAACAGAAAATATGGCACAAAATTAATGTCGTTAAGAGTTAGCTTTCAAGCCATCGCAATTTTAGCTCTAGCAATAGCATACTTTTCTAGCTAATAATAACTAAGATTGCGCATAGGAAAGTTTTTGGAAGAGTTAATATCCACAAAAACTGTGGATAACTATGTGAACAACATGTTACATTGCAACAATATTTCCAATTAACTTAAGCCTTATACTCAAGTTGACTAAAAAATGAGCGCCAAGCTGTACCCCGCATAGTTACTGTAAGATGGCATTACCGTTAAGTCTAAATTATTTAAATATCCTTAAATAAACAGTATTAAATTTTATTTTGTGTATAACTTAAGGCATTTCTAATGGAGAAGTTTCCCCATTTTCTTTGTTGCAATTAAGCATTTCTCAATTATTTTTCTAAAATTTTGCTAAAATAATAGACAAATTAATTACAGGCATGTTATGCTGCTTAAAAATCAATAGTGTTTAATAAAAGCTAAAAAGATAATGAACCACGCAGAATACATCATTATTTTTACTACAAAAACGACTACCGGTGTGTCCGGTATATAATCTCTTACGCTCTGCTTTTTAAATTCTACACTTATTTAAACTTTACCAAATTACTCATATGTTTCGACAAATGCCTATAATCCTAGGGATAATAATTGCTATAGTTATTTCGCTTGGAAGTTTTATACCTAAAACTATTGCTGCAAACCTTTTTGCAATAAGTCTAACTATTAAGTCTGCAATTATTTTTGTACTGCCTTTTATTATTTTCAGCCTTCTATATAAAGCATCAGTTACACTTGCAAAGGATGCTTCTACTATCATTCTTACAATATTATTTGCTGTTATTATTTCTAATTTTATTGTAACGACATTAACTCAGTTTATAGGAAGCTGGATTTATAATTTTGATATATCTATAAAAATGCCAAATGACCAAGAACTACTTCGCGCAGAACCATTGGTTAATTTTCCAACTCTTATACCAAATCATATAGCGATGTTTTCTGGTATTATTTTAGGAATATTATCTGCAAAAATTGCCCCTATTGAAAGTAGCGCTTTTGCAAAATTACTCGAATTATTGGTAAAAAAACTTCTTAAAATAATCACTTTTTTAATTCCTGTTTTTGTTATAGGGTTTGTGATCAAATTGCAGTTTGACGGAATAATAATGCAAATTATTAAGGATTATACTGCTATTTTTGCCATAATTGGCGCTGCACAATTTGGTTATATTACTTTCTTGTTCTTTGCGCTTAATAAATTCAAGTTTAGTAAGTCCATTCTTGCGATAAAAAACATGCTCCCTGCAACGCTTAGCGGCTTTAGCACTATGTCCAGCGCGGCTAGTATGCCTCTTACAATAATTGGAACAGAAAAAAATGCAAAAAATAAGGATCTGGTCCATACGGTAGTTCCAGCAACAGTAAATATCCACCTTATTGGAGACTGTATAGCAATACCATGTTTTGCTTTTGCTATACTGAAAAATTTTGATATAGCCCAACCTGATGTAGCTACGTATTTTATGTTTAGCATTTATTTTGTGATTGCAAAATTTTCCGTAGCAGCAATTCCAGGAGGTGGGATAATAGTAATGCTACCAATCTTAGAACAATATTTGGGTTTCAATTCCAATATGCTATCACTAATTACTGCATTATATATACTTTTTGACCCGATAATCACTAGTGCGAACGTACTTGGAAATGGTGCTTTTGCTAAAATTATTGATATTATTACGCCAAACACTGCCGCGGAGAAAGAAGTTGCATTTTAAATTAGACCCAATCTTAGAGAAGGATAGTATATTTATTAAGGAGATGGAATTATGCCAATTGAGGCTAATTAATAACTCAGATTTTCCATGGATTATTCTTGTGCCTATGAAAAATAATTTGGTGGAAATTACCGATCTTTCTGATAGTGATTATAACCAATTGAATAAAGAAATTAAAAATATAGCTAAGAGCCTTAAAGAAATAACCAAAGCTGACAAACTTAATATTGCAACAATCGGAAACGTAGTGTCTCAATTGCATATACACATTATTGCTAGGTATAAAAGTGACAAACTATTTCCAAAACCAGTCTGGGGATGCGAGTTTACGCCATACTCAGAAGATAGCATAAATATTATAATAACTAAACTCAAAATGACTGTATGATTAAAAACTTACCATTTCTATTAGTTGTTTCTCTTCTTGCCTGCTGCGTTGAGGTGGATATTTCGGTGCCAAGCTTTCCAGATATTTCTAACTATTTTAATATATCAGACGGCTTAACCCAAATGACTGTTGCTATAAATTTTTTGGGATTCTGTATTTCCAGCGCAATATACGGGCCATTGTCTGATGCTTTTGGTCGCCGCAGAATTATGCTCTACGGTAATGCGATAATGATGATTGGCGCAGTTGGTTGTACAATCGCGAGTACTATAGAATTTTTGCTATTTTCCAGATTAATACAAGGTATAGGAGCGAGCGCTTCTGCTGTTGTTGCGTTTGCTATGATAACAGACGCTTATTCCTCTGATAAATCAGCAAAACTTATTGGTACAATGAACTCCTTCATTACAGTTTTCATGTCACTCGCACCAATTGCCGGGAGCTTTATCAATGAGGCTATAAGCTGGAGGGGAAATTATTCCATAATCGCAGTAATATCAATTATATCTTGGGTAATGCTATATTTATGGCTGCCTGAAACGAAACAAAAATTTGAAACTTTCGCTACAAAAAAAATTGCTAATGATTTTAAGACGTTGATGCATGATAAAGCTTTCATTTATGCTGCTCTTCTTCCAAGCTTACCTTTTGCTGGTTGGATGAGTTTCGTAGCATGTGGTTCTTTCTTATACATTGAAACATATAAACTTCCAATAATGTACTATGCATTGCATCAAGGAGCGATTATTTCAGCATTTTCATTATGTAGCCTATATTCCGGAAATATTAACAAACTAATTGGCCCCTACAATTGCATAATATATGGAACTGCGCTAATGATTGCGGGAGCTATAAGTATACTCGTTGTTTCTTTAACTTTTGATATTGCTCCATATTTAACAAGTATTTCAATGATTATATATGGGACAGGCACCGCAATTTCTTATCCAATAATTTTTAGTCGTTCACTTAAGCTTTTTCCCGACATCAGCGGCACTGCATCTTCAGTTATTATGGCCATACGCTCCTTGTTGTGCGCTGCTTTTATTGCCATATCGAGCTATATATATTACGGAAAATTATGGACTGTCGCGGTCATGATACTAGCAGCGGTGCTATCACTTACAATAATGACATTCTTATTGCTTAAGCTAATTTCCTTTGATAAAAAAGACTCTATACCTGAAATATAAAATTACATGAAAAAACAAATAACTTATCCTAAATTTATTCCAAGAATTTTTGCTATGGTAATAGACCTGACAATACTTTCAATTGTTTTGGCTCCATTAATGAATGTTATATCACAAAACGTTATGGTATTTTATTTCCAAGATTTCTTTCAAGCAAATGGGATCGATACATCTAGTTTAGAATCTCTATCATTAGCAACCACAACACCTGAATTCGCGCAATATTTAACAGCCTCGAAGTTTTTTGCATATTCTGGAACGCTGTTTATTATAAATACCATATTTATGGGCGTTTATTTTGTTTTTTTCTGGCGCAAATTTGGCGCAACTCCAGGAAAAATTATAATGAGAATGCGCGTTGTTAACGTAGAAGACTACTCTAGCCCCACTACATTCCAGTTAATTAAAAGATTCCTTGGATATATTACAGCCTTAATTGGTATATGGACGATATTATTTAGCAAAAAAGGACTGGCCTTACACGATAAGATAGCGGGTACAGTTGTAATTAAGAGCTAGGCATTGCCCCGGGGGAGCACCTAAACACTTATATAGTATCTAAACTTGATTTAACGAAACTACCTTGCTATTATAGCCTAAGCAATATAATTATACCATTTTTTAGGTCAAATATAGCTATTCAATTTGAGCTTGGACTTTAGCGCGAGGAGCAAATCCTATATACAGGTAGGTGAGCAACGAGCAACGTAGTAATATTTAATCCCGAAAATTGGTATTGCGTCTTTATTATTAGGAACTATCAGTAATGAATAGTGTTTTTTACAACGTTTTACCAATCTTTTTAATTGCCTTTCTAGGCAGTATAATTAGAAGAAAATGGCTTACGTCAGATGAGTTTTGGCGTGGACTTGAAAAGCTATCGTTCTACGTTTTATTTCCTTGTATGCTTTTTGAGCACACATTAAAAGTAGATTTTAATAACTCAGAATTTATTAGGCTAACTATTGCGCTCATTGCAGCAAATCTTCTTGTGTCGGCGATGCTAGTTGTTTATCAATTAAAAAATGATTATGACCGCATCCAGTTTACTTCTGTTTTCCAAGGAGCCACTAGATATAATAATTATATATTTTTTGCGGTTGGATCTGCTCTATTCGGCGAGGCTGGCTTAAAAATAATTGCAACTATCTCTCCCTATTTACTAATCTTGACAAATATAACAGCTCTGATGTCTTTTGCTCACTATATCCCAAAGGATGGTAGCAAACTAACTAAAAAGAGAAGCTTACTCCTCATGATAAAATCAATAGGCGCGAACCCATTCGTTTTAGCTAGTATTGCAGGAGTGTCGTTAAACTATTTCCATATAAATTTAAATTCGGGAGTTGAAAAAACCATCCATAATTTTTCTGATTCCGCACTTGCTATCGGTATATTAATCGTCGGAGCGGGAATTAAATTAAAAATAAAACCAGAATATTTCAACCAAATATTATTTACAAGTGGTGTAAAATTAATTCTTATGCCAATAGTTACATTCATTGTACTGTGGCTTATGAAAATTACTGGTACAAGTAAGTCTGTTGGTATATTGTTCAGCTGCTTGCCTTGCGCTAGCTCTTCCTATATATTATCAAGACAATTAGGCGGAGACCCTGAAACAATGTCATCAATAATAACTTTTACAACGATCTTTTCCATCTTGTCATTATCCCTACTTGTGTATATCCTTGGCTAAAGTATATAGTCTTTTTAGATGAGATTTGCGTTAGGCACGACAAGTGCGAGGCCTAGGTCCACTAGATAAGCGAGGAGCAGCGACGCGCAAACTCAAAATAAAAGCACTATATTGCCAAAATTTTTCTATAAACTATTAATAAGGCCTAGATATGGATAAAAAATCTCCAGAATATATTAAAGCTCTTGAATACCACCAAAAAGGGCAACCAGGCAAAATTGCTTTAAAAGCTACCAAAGAACTTGTATCTCAACAAGATCTCGCATTGGCCTATTCTCCTGGAGTAGCGGCTCCTTGCCTTGAAATTCAAAAAAACCCTGAAGAAATTTATAAATATACTGCTAAAGGAAATACTGTTGCGGTAATCTCAAACGGAACTGCTGTGCTTGGTCTTGGTGCAATTGGCGCCAAAGCCTCAAAGCCTGTAATGGAAGGAAAGGCAGTGCTATTTAAAAAGTTCGCTGATATAGACGCTTTTGATATTGAAGTTGATTGCTCCGATGCAGAAGAATTTATCAATGTTGTAAAATACCTTGGACCAACTTGGGGAGGGATCAATCTTGAAGATATTAAGGCGCCAGAATGTTTTATTATCGAAGAAAAGCTTAAAGAATTAATGGATGTACCAGTGTTCCACGATGATCAACACGGAACTGCAATAATTACAGCTGCTGGACTTATAAACGCTGCCTTCCTGACTAAAAGAAAAATGTCTGAAATTAAAGTCGTAGTTAATGGAGCTGGCGCTGCGGCTATTTCTTGTATTAACTTGCTAATCTCGCTTGGAGTAAATAAAAATAATGTAATTTTATGCGATACAAAGGGCGTTATACATAATGGGCGTACAGATGGCATGAATAAGTGGAAAGAAGAAAAGGCCGCAGATACAAAACATAGGACCCTTGAACAAGCAATGGTCGGAGCTGATGTATTTTTAGGGTTATCCGCTAAAGGAGCTGTAACAAAAGAAATGGTTGCTTCCATGGCAAAATCCCCAATAATTTTTGCTATGGCAAATCCCGACCCAGAGATTACTCCAGAGGATATCTTATCCGTTAGAAATGATGCAATTATTGCAACAGGCAGATCTGATTATGATAATCAAGTTAACAATGTTATGGGTTTTCCTTATATTTTCAGAGGAGCCTTGGATGTCAGAGCTAAGTCAATCAATGAAGAAATGAAAATAGCTGCAGCTAAAGCACTAGCTGAACTCGCAAGAAAACCAGTACCTGTAGAGGTATATCGCGCTTATGGATTAAAGAAAAAATCCTTTGGTCCTGAATACATTATTCCCGTGCCTTTTGACCCAAGGTTAATAACGACAATTCCAGTTGCAGTTGCAGAAGCGGCAATAAGCTCAGGCGTTGCTCAAATAAAAAACCTTAATATTAAAGCGTATAAAGCAGAGCTTGCAAGCAGGCTTAACCCAACCTCGACATATATGCATTTTCTCTACGAACGCATTCATCATGAAAAGTTACAAAGAGTTATTTTTGCTGAAGGTGAAGAAGAAGAGGTAATAAAATCAGCGATGATGATGCGAGACGAGCGTTATGGTATTCCAATAATTGTAGGGCGTAACGCCAAAATTAACCCTATCATTGAATCAATGGGCGATGGATATAATCTTGAAGGAATTCAGGTGATTAACGCGGCTACTAATCCAAATATTGATAAATATATAGATAATTTATACGCAAAACTACAACGCAAAGGTTACCTGCGCAGAGACTGCGCTCGTATGGTAACAACAGACCGTAATGTATTCTCAGCTTGTATGATAGAATGCGGAGATGCCGATGCTATGGTCACTGGAATTACTAAAAGTTATTATAATAGCTTAGATGATATTTGCAAAGTAATACAGCCTAAGAAAGATAAAAGAATAATGGGTTATTCTATTATGCTATCAAGCAAGCATAATGTAATAATTGCAGATAATACAGCATGTGAATTTCCGCAATCACAGGACCTTGTTGAAATAACTTTGCAAACAGCCCAGGCAGCTAAATCACTTGGATTTAAACCAAGAGTCGCTCTGCTTTCTTTCTCTAATTTTGGCAATCCTGAAAAAGAAAAAAATGAAAGGATTAGGAATGCTATTTCTATACTTGATAAGATGCAGCTTGACTTTGAATACGATGGAGAAATGACGGCCGACGTGGCTCTTAATACTGACCTGCAAAAAATTTATCCATTCTGCAGACTAAGCGGACCTGCCAACATCTTAATCATGCCAGGATTACATTCAGCTGCAATTTCTACGCATTTATTGGAAGAACTAGCTGGGGGCATTTTCATTGGTCCAATTTTAAGTGGCTTTGAATATCCAGTACAGATAGTACCAATAGGTTCATCTGCTAATGATATTCTAAAAGTTGCTGCATTTGCAGCTATAGAAGCGATTGATGCGAAGAAAGGAATTTAATCAATTGTAGTTTTGTTATTAACCACCCGTCATCCTATCTCCTCCTGGTCATCCTGAACTTGTTTCAGGATCTCGCAGAGCATATTAGATCCTGAAACAAGTTCAGGATGACGATGGAAGGGATAGGATGACGGTGGAGGGGCGTTCAGGATGATGGTTATATCATTCTATGACTTAAAGGCGCATGGAGTGAAGCCTAGGTCCAGTAGGTAAGCGTGGAGCAACGAAGCGCAAACACAAAATAAAAACACTATACAATATAAGAAGACGCGCAACGAGTAATATTTAAGCTAAGACATAGTATAAAATTAAGGCCACTTAACTTCAGGAGGCATTGACATTAATATAGCTTCTATATTTCCGCCAGTAGATAGTCCGAATGTTGTTCCTCTATCGTAAAGTAGATTAAACTCAACGTATCTTCCGCGCTTAGTTAGTTGGAACTCTCTTTGTTCTTTGGTCCATTCCTGATACATTTTTTTTCGAACAAGCTCTGGATACACAGCTAAAATTGCCCTACCGACATCTTGCGTAAAAGCAAAATCTTTAGCAAAATCATTTTTCAAATAATCATAAAATATACCACCCACACCTCGCGGCTCATTGCGGTGTTTTAAATAAAAATATTCATCACATTGCTTTTTAAATTTAGGGTAATATTCTTCGTCATGTTTATCACAAGCCTGCTTAAACGCTCTGTGGAACTTATTTGTTTCAGAGTCATCAGGATACATTGGTGTTAAATCACCACCGCCCCCGAACCATCCATTTGTAGTTTCAATATAGCGGGTATTAAAATGCATTGCAGGAACAAGTGGTGAACACATATGAGCAACTAAAGAAACTCCAGTAGCAAAAAACCTTTGATCATTATCTGCTCCTGGTATTTGCTTTCTAAACTCTTCGGAAAATTCACCATGAACCGTTGAAATATTAACACCTACTTTTTCAAATACATTACCTTTCATAATGGCCATAGTGCCACCACCACCACCTTCTCTGTCCCATGTTTTTCGAAAAAATTTACCAGGCTCTAAGCCTTTTTCTTTTGCATAATCAGTTTCAATCAGTTCAAAGGATCTGCATAATTGATTACGCAAATTTTCAAACCACTCTGACGTAATCTTCCTTTTGTCCATTTTTAACCTACCAAGCATTTTTAATAATTAAAGGGAATTTATAAGGCCTTACTAAGGCAAAATCAAACCGAACATTATGTTTACTATATTCCGGATTCCTACTCAAAAAGAATCCTGCTGTATTTCTAATTCTATCTATCTGGTTATTAGAAACTATTCCATCGTACAATCCAGACTTTCTTGCTTTCACTTCGATAAATACTAAATTTTTACCCCTAACTGCAATAAGATCAACTTCTCCAACATAACTTTTATATCTACGATGTAATATTCTATAAAAGCAAATTTTATATAAGAATAATACAGTATATTCGGCAATGATACCTAACTTAAAACTATTCATTTATTTTTTAGATTTGTATCCAGCAAGGCTCTAATTTCATGGCGCATTACATAAGTTACAAGTAAGAAAACACTAGAAGTGAACATAATGTAATATGCAGGAGCATAATATTGACCTGTAATTTCTAGAAGCCACCTAGCAATCGCAGCAGAAGTCCCTCCGCACATAGCGATACCCAAATTATAGCTAAAAGCTACGCCAGAGAATCTTTGTTCGGGGGTAAATAAAGATATGACAAATATATATGCAGTCCCAGCTATAGTTCCGCCTAGAATTGCCAGCATAGTAAGCGCAGCCAACTGTTGCCAGACCCCTTCACAAGATAAGAGGAAAAAACAAGGAAATGCAAATACAAGTACAGCAAGCGCTGCAAGTCTAATCATCCTGAATCTTCCTATTGAGTCAGCAAAATGCCCGGAAATTGGCATAAAGACCATCATTATTATTGCTGTATATGCCAGATAGAGTTTTGCAGTAGTACCGTTATAATTCAGAACGTCGCAATGATATATGTTGATATAAGTTTTAACTAAATATACAACACTACTTGCACAAGCCCCTAAAGCAACGGTTACAAGCATCGGAGTTTTTGCAGTTTTTAATACATGCAGAAATGGTGCTTTTAATGTTTTCTTTTTTCCAGCAAGGAGAACAAATATTGGAGTTTCGGATACTCTTAATCTAAGGTAAAACCCCACTAAACCCATTATTCCACCAAGGATAAAAGCAAACCTCCAAGCAAAATCTAAACCATTAAAAGAATAATCTAAGACAATACCAATTAATGTAGCAAAAAGAGTTCCTGCAATATTTGAGGCATGCACGATTCCTGCAGTAAAACCGGGTCGTAAATTCTGATAATGTTCTAGCAAAAATATTGCAGCCCCGGCGCCTTCTCCACTAATACACAAACCTTGCAGTAATCTCATTAATACTAGTGCAGTTGGCGCTAAATAACCAATTTCATTAAACGTAGGAATCAAGCCAATGACAAAAGTAGGTACTGTCATCCCTAACATGGAAATAATTAGCGACACTCTTCGGCCATGCTTATCTGCAATGTAACCAAATAAGATTCCACCAATTGGCCTTGTAGAAAAGCCAGCTGCAAAAACCGCAAGGCTTGAAAGAGTCTTAATATATTGCGAATCACCTGGGAAAAAAGCATCTGCAATTGCCAAAGAAAAAACGGCGTAAACGGTAAAATCATAATATTCCAGAATATTACCTGAAATAGCTGATAAAAAAATAGACCTACGCTTACTCATCTACGATTTCCAATAATAAAATATGCAGGGATTATAATGTACAAAAATCATTTGTGAAATAAAATTTTAGAAACTTTTTCGCTTTATCCCTAGTTAAACATCAAAATCAAATTGACTATCCATATATGGTTCACGAACTAATGTAAATTGCCACCAAAATTTGCTACTTGGAACAAATCCGCGATTTTGCATTGCTTCCCTAAGAAGCTCCCTGTTCTTTATTGCAACTTCGGAAATGTTTTGATTGTTAAATTCAGAAAGCGGGTCAAATAAATCATACGAGGTTCCCATATCAAGCGACCCGTCATTCTCAACAATGATATCCTTTTGATCTTGATATGACCTTTTCTCTTTTTGACCAGGGCTCTTCAGTTTTCCTTTCGATGAAATAATAGTAACATCAACTGTACTACCACGTATATGAGCATATTTTTCTTTTATACACCCTTTGCTTTTTATATTCTCCTTTTTAATATTAGGATAATATAAATCTTTGGTTCCTTTCGGCTCTTCATTTTGTAACCAATCATTAAATTCATCAGAGGATTTTTTTGGGCGATATGCATTATACACTACCAAAGAATAGCCGTATGTAAGTAAATCTTCCTGGACACTCCTTAGG
>JANQTT010000058.1 GCA_030731565.1 Rickettsiaceae bacterium
ATTTATTTTACCAAAGGCATTGGTATAATGTAGCACAACATAATAGCGGGCTAGTAGTTAAAGAAATAGATGCTTTGCTTAAGACAAACGAATATTCAAAAGTAAAAAACAAGAAAAGGCGCTATTTGAATCTTGAATATAAGTATATTAAGAATGCTGTAATTCCCAATGATAGCAAAAAGTACACTGAAGAGACAAGGATTTTTAAAGATATTTTATGGCGTATCACCGAAAGAAAAGGCAATATAATTATTAAGAGTGCAGCAGATATTCGCCTGTATTTACAACTAGATAAAGATATGCTTATTATCTATCTTCCATACAAATCTATTCTTAATCCTACAACGTATATCTTTGTGCTTTGGGTATTTTTCTTAACAATATTGCTACTTACTGTATCATTAATTTTTTCAAAAAATCAGATTAAATCTATTATCGAGCTAACCAAAGCTGCAGAAAATTATGGCAAAGGAAATAAAGCAAATACTTATAAACCTTCTGGAGCAAAAGAAATCAGGAGAGCCGGCCTTGCCTTCCTGAAAATGCGCGATAGAATTGAACGCCAGACTGCAAAACGCACGCAAATGCTAGCTATGATTTCGCATGATCTAAAAACCCCTTTAACCAGAATGAAACTCCAAGTAGAATTAATGGATAAATCTGAGGAAAAAGAGGAGCTAGCTTATGATATTAACAGTATGCAACAAATGATTGCCTCATATCTAGATTTTGCACGAGGAGAAGGCGGAGAAAAATTTAAAGAAATCGAGCTTGGAAAATGGATTTCAGACTTTATAAAAAACAGGTGGTCAGGATACAATATATCTGTAAATATAAAAAACCAAGCTATTAAAACAAAAATAAAGCCTCATTCATTTGAAAGGGCTATTGCCAATATAATTGGTAATGCAATAAAATATTCTACAAAAGTAGAAATTTCTTTATACTTAGGAAAAGAAAATGCAATCATCCTAATTGAGGATAATGGCAAAGGTATTAAAGAAGAAGACAAAAAATTAGTTTTCAGGCCGTTTTATAGAGCAGATAAGTCCAGATCTTTAGATGGCATATCAAGCGTTGGCCTAGGGCTTGCAATTACAAAAGAAATTATAACTGGTCATTTTGGATCAATTAGCTTAGAAGATAGTAAAAAGCTTAAAGGGCTCCTTGTACGAATTAAATTACCGCAATTAAATCATAGAGAAAATGCAGCATAACCTTACTCATTTGGCAATCATCATGGACGGAAATGCCAGATGGGCCACCAAAAACGGAAAAACAAAGTCAGAAGGCCACAATTTAGGCGCTAAAAATGCAAAAAGAATTATAAAGCATGCGCTAAAACTGGATATTAAATATCTAACTTTATATGCTTTCTCATCAGAAAATTGGCAAAGGCCAGCCAAAGAAGTTTCCATGTTAGTAAATTTATTAAGTCATTATGTTAAAAACGAAACTGAATTACTAAAAAAACACCAAATAAAACTCCAAGTTATAGGAGACCTTAGCAAGCTCCCTTCTTCTTTAGTAGAAAAAATCGAGGAGTCTATGTCCATTACTAAAGATAATACAAAAATGACAGTGAATATAGCTTTTAGCTATGGGGCAAGAGAAGAGATAACTAACGCTTGTCAAAAAGCGATCGAATCGGGTATAAAAGAAGTTACGCAAGAGAGCTTTAGAAAATTCCTATATGATCCTAATATGCCAGATGTGGATATATTAGTCAGGACGGGTGGAACCCATAGATTAAGCAATTTCCTTTTATGGCAAATTTCCTATGCAGAAATATATTTTCTTGATATGTTTTGGCCAGATTTCAATGAAGAAAATTTAGACCAAATTATAGAAAATTACTCAAAAAGAACCAGAAACTTCGGAGCTAGATAATTATGGATAAACAGAATTTACTCAAAAGATCAATATCAGGATTAGCCTTAGCAGCAATCTTTCTCATTAGTGTATTTTTGTATAGACCTATATTTTATATCTTAATATATCTTGTAGCTGCTCTTATGTTATTTGAATGGTATAGCATGACAAAAAATGGGGAAAAAATTATATATAATTTTATTGGTCAAATTTTGATTACTGTTCCCATAAGTTCAATATTAATTATATCTAATATAGATACTCAAGGCTGGGTGCTGCTAACACTATTTATGTGCATATCTGCTGTAGACATTATGGCTATGTTTGGCGGAAAACTTATTGGCGGTATAAAACTTGCGCCCCAAATAAGCCCTAACAAAACTATTAGTGGATTTTTAACTGGTATTATTTCCGCCTGTATAGTAATTAATCTGCTAACTTTAATCCCTGGCTATCAGCTCCCTGGAATGCTCCATAAAAATCATTTTTTCCTATCGCTATATATCCTGTTACTTGGAATGATAGCACAAGCTAGCGACCTTTTAATATCGTACTTTAAGCGCAAATTTAAAATAAAAGATACTGGCACAATTATTCCAGGCCATGGAGGTGCGCTTGACAGGTTTGATAGCATTATATTAACAGCGCCGCTTGTATTATTATATCTAATTAACAATTTATAATTTTCTAATTTATAATACAGCTTAAACAAATATAATTTATAAAAATGATACGCAAGCCGCAAAATTCTTTTAAATTAACAAAGAAATCAGCATTCAATGCTATTATTTTCTTGATGCTTTTATATTTTGTATTCCATTCTATATATGGTAGCAGAGGGATTATTGCATATTTTAAACTGCAATCAGAACTTGAAGATTCCCATATTAAACTAGAACAACTGAGAACAGAAAGGCTTGAAATAGAAAATAGAACAAAATTACTTCGTCCTGGATCGCTTGATAAAGATATGCTTGACGAAAAAATTCGCAATGTTTTAGGGTTGTCAGAGCCTAAAGAAAAAATATTTAGAGCTAGGTCAGCTGATGAAAACCCCGACTAATTAAAGAAAGAGTAAAAATGAAAGTTACAACATACCAAAATGATATTCCAGAGGATTTCCACCTACCTGGAGACTTAGCTATAGATACTGAAACAATGGGATTGCAATTACATAGAGATAGATTATGTGTATTACAGATGAGCAATGGTGATGGCGATTGCTGGCTTATACATTTTGATGGATCTGATTATAGCGCTCCTAACTTGAAAAAATTATTACAGGATGAGGATAGAGGCATGATCTTTCACTATGCTCGTTTTGATATTGCGGTTATAAAAAAATATCTTAATGTGGATATTAAAAATATATTCTGTACAAAAATTGCTTCAAAACTAGTCCGCACATATACAGATTACCACGGCCTGAAAGAGCTTTGCCGTGAGTTACTGGGTATTTCAATATCTAAACAACAGCAATCTTCTTATTGGGGAGATTCAGAACTCAGCGATGATCAAAAAGAATACGCCGCGAAAGATGTTGTCTACCTTCATTCGCTCAGAGCTATATTAAGTAAAATGCTTGTAGAAAACGGCAGAAGCAAAATAGCACATAAATTGTTTGAATTTCTTCCAACCAGGGCAGAATTAGATATAATGGGTTGGAACGATATCGATATTTTCGCGCATAATTGACTATGTTTGGCATTGTTGCATGGCTCGGATACAATCCTAAAACCCCACACTAGTCATGCTGAATTTATTTCAGCATCTTAAACAAAGTGCACACTGAATTTG
>JANQTT010000059.1 GCA_030731565.1 Rickettsiaceae bacterium
AAAAACCAGCAAGAAATATAAAACGACACTTTTGGGTGTTCTTCCATAGACCCCCATATAGTAGCCAAGTAATAGAGGATATTTATTATAAGGATTTATCACATCTTGCTATACATCATTTTTTTGTAGCAAAATGTGCAAGGCTTCTAAAAGATAACGGAATTATTGCAATGGTGCGTCCTCTTTTCTTTTTGGATAATACAAGAGACCACGCACGAGAGATCATAAGCAAGGATGGCGTAAATATGCTTATGGCATATCGTCTTCCTGATAATATTTTCGCAAATGCTAAAATATCAGTAGATATTGTGTTCTTAACCAAGGCTAAAACAGGCATCCCATGGACAAAAAGCAAAAGCTTTAAAATAGGAAATCATAGAAAGCCTATGAATGAATATTTTATCAATAATCCAGATAATATCCTAGGAAAGCTTGAAGTAGTACCTATGTACGACCGAACAGGCATCACTTGTACAAGCAGCGGAGACTTGCGAGATCAATTAAAAGAGGTGTACTTAAATCTTAAAGAAAAATCTCGTAAATAAAAAGAAGTCAAATAGATGCGGGGATTTTAAAAATAAAAAAGAAATTCCTGCATCTTTTAGGATTTAACAATATATAAGATTATTAACTTATTAGACCCCTGTCAAATTCTTTGCCAAGTTCTAGGAACTCATTTGTATGATCTGTGTTATCGTGCATAACACTAAATAAAGCAGACATGATGTCAGATATTTCATTTCTGATATCGTCATTCATTGGAGAGTGTGCAATCTTTGTTAAATGCTCGGCATATGTTCCCATATCTTTTGATTTTAAAATCTCAACATATTTAAAGTATGTTTCAGCCATTGGATGATTGGCAAAAGTAGTATTGCTATCATCTATTGTTTTTAGTTCATAAATCATATTTATTGTTACCTCCTTAATTTTATATTTTTTATATTAATTCAAAAATCACCTACACTTATAATCAAGCTACCAAAGATTTACTAGCCTTAAAACTCACCATCTTCTTTTTCGCTAATCTTGCCAGTGCAATATTATTTCTGTGATTCAAACCATCTGGGAATAATGGTAATTTCTCAAAAGTACCAACGCCGTCAATTTCTACTGATTGCCCAGCATTAAGTAATTCAGATAAGCAATCAGAAAACATATCAACGAAAGTTTCAGCGGTGGAAAAATCAACTCCATATCTTTTAGCTGAATATTCTATAAAACCTAATTTATCCATAGTCAAAATCTCTAACCTCTCTTTTGAATTATTATTTTAAATCCTCAATAATTTCTAAATCATATTTAATTTTACCGAGGCTATTTTTTAGACCTGCAATATTTTTAACGCTCCCATACCATTCTCTGCGAAATTTATTATACTTGAGTCCGTGCGATCTAATAAAATCCCTAATATCTTTATTAGGCTCATCATCAAACTTTAAAATAACAGGAGTAGCATTTTGCTTTTCTTTATTAAAAGCAGCGTTACCTTTTACTATCCAGCCGGATACAAGATTCTCATTTGCATCTAAATCTTTTTTGATGGAAAGCAGTGCACCATATAATGCATTAGTAGGTAAATCATCAAGTCCAGCTTTAGTAACTAGTCCTCCTTTTTCAATTAAAGATCTAGTACGCATTTTACGCTCTTTAAGTTTAAGTCTAGTTTCTTCTAATTGCATTCTAGCTTTCTTTTGTTCTAGTTTTATTTTTTGTTCATCTAAGTTTTGCATAATAACTTTACTTTTTAGATATTAGTTTCTTAATTTAGTAATACTAACTTATAAAGTAATCTATCTATACTCATAATAACATCAAAAACTTAATACCCCGCCGCCTACCATACCAACTCTGTAACTAAATAACACATAGCTGATATCTATATAGCTGATATTTATACACTATACTATTTTCCTTGTGGTGTAAATAAAGTTATAACACTCATTTCATAAAAATAGTTTTATACGCAATATATGTTGTATTCAACATGCTTTTTTGTTATGCTAGTATTAGATATAAATAAGAATGCAGTTTTGAAGATTTAATAATGGCAATACAGTTTGCAAGAATAGAGATAGTAGGTAGAAGTAGCGGGGGTAATTCTTGCTGCAAAGGAGCCTACAATGCAAGAGCTGTTATCAAAGATGAAAAGACTAATGTTACATATAATTTTAAGAATAAAGGGGATAATGTTCATCATGAGATTTTACTTCCTGAATATGCGGATAAAAAGTTTCTATCTGTGTCTGAATTTATGAACGAAGTAGAAAGATGTGAAAAACGCAAAGATAGTCAGCTACTAAAGGATATAGTATTGGCTCTTCCTGATGATAAAGAATTAACCTTAGAAGATAGAATAAAGATTACTCATTTGCTTATAGAAAAAAGGGGATGGGTAAAAGAAGGTCTTGGCGTGCAAGTGGATATCCATGAGCCACATGATGGAGAAAAGAATTGGCATGCTCATTTACTAGTTACTACAAGAAGATTTACCCCTGATGGCTTGACTTTCGGAGCAAAGGCAACTGATTTAAATCCTGAATTTAAAAAATCCGGTAATAAAGCGTATGCCGTACCGGAAGCTGAGCAGATACATGAAGAGCTAAAAGATATAATAAATAATTACTTTAAAGAAAAGGGGTTAGAAAACAGGGTAGATGCAATTAGCTTAAACCCACATGAACATGTTGGTGCAGTCCGTATGCGTAGCATCTTTAATGAAGCGGCAAAAAGAAACGAAGAGCGAAAAGAAGCTGAAATAGAGCATCTTAATTCCGGCGTACGAGTACTAGATAAAGTGACAAAACATATGAGCGTTTTTACTAGAGGCGACCTTGTCCGTGCGGTTAAGTGCGCACCAGATAATGAAGCTAGGGCAAGACTCGTAGAAGATGCTATATCTGATAAATCAATTATACCTTTATATAGAGAAGAAGGTGATAAAACTCAGTATTTTACTACTGGGGCAGTCAGAGACGAGGAAAACAAAATAGTTCGCCTGTCTCGGTACGTTGCAAATGAAAGCAATGTCTTTACTAAAGCTTCCGGTGAAAGGATTGACTACAACAAACAGCTTGCCGATATTAGTAGCAATACAGGGTTATCAGAAGAGCAAGGCACGGCATTATCTGATCTTATATTATCGGACTCGGGCATTAGAATCTTGCGAGGTAGAGCAGGAGCGGGTAAAAGCTTTGTTCTTAAGCAAATACCTGTTATTGCAGAATATGCTGGTGTCAATGTAATAGGAGTTGCCCCTACCCACAAGGCAAAGCTTGAGCTTGCCTCTGATGGTTTTGGAAGCACGGATACTATCAAGGGGATGCTCTTTAAACTAGCAAACGGTCGGTTTAATTTGCCAAAGCGTAGTCTCATTGTAGTAGATGAAGCTGGTATGGTAGGTAATGATGATTATAGGGAATTACTCAGGGTGGCAGCTACCCGCAGGTGTAACGTAATATTAGCAGGGGATGAGAGGCAATTAGCCTCCGTGCAGCGTGGTGGAATGTTTGAAGTATTATCAGATCGTTATGGCAGTAGTTCAATACTCAATATCAAGCGTCAGGATAGTAGCTGGGGTAAATCCGTTGCGATGAATATGTCTGCCGGTAATGTAGAGA
>JANQTT010000060.1:0-2201 GCA_030731565.1 Rickettsiaceae bacterium
ACAGCATCTTCCAAATCATCTTGCATTTTTCTAGCCCACTGCCCATCCCCGGCATTGATAAAGTCTTTACCAAAACCAGTGGAACCTCGATAATTTACATTGATAGTTGCATAACCTCGATTTGCAAGCCATTGTGCATCTGCTCTATAACCCCAACTATCTCTGGCATTAGGACCGCCGTGGACATTTAAAACCATTGGAATTGGCGCAAGTGGAATCCCTTTACCATTATCAAGCCATCTTGGAATTGTTATATAGCAAACAAGATCCATCCCATCCCTAGATTTTATTACTACAGGATACATCTTTGCTAAAGGCTCTTTATCCAATAATGAATTAGAAACGAATAAAAACTCGGCGGCTTTTTTTACTCTATTATAAAGGTAATATATAAATGGGCCATCGCGTTTTAGATAAACCACTATCCATTTATCGTCATCATGGTTTCTAGAAATAACTTCTATGTCCCCATCTTCTACTGTTGCTAAATACTCCATATCTTGGCTAATTGAAGTATCAACTATTGTCCACTCTTTGCGTGTATAATTAATTGCGGCAGCTTGAACCATTTTAGTTTTTACATCAACGATATAATCATCAATATCTGCTTTAGAAGATTCATAGATTATTTTCCTCTTCATGGACGCAAGATCAACTTCAACTAATGCCGAAGTATTTCTACCAACGCTATCGAGCATAAACAATTTTTTATTGTCTTTTGAAATGTGCAATGCAGTGGTATTTAGCATATCTTCTATAGATATTTTTTCAAAAAGTATCGGTGACGTTGGATCTCCATTTTCAAATAGATAAATTTCTCCCTCACCTGTAGGCAGCATCTTATACCCTACCCTAATATTAAAATCATCATCAGCAATAAATGATGAGTAGTTGTCTTTATTTTCATATATTATTTCTAGTTTGCCCGTTTTAATATTGACTTTATGAATATCAAAATACTCAGGAACTCTATTGTTCAAGGTAACCAACATTTCATTAGGGAATTTTTCACTCAGTTTTAATACAGCAGCCCGAACTTCATTAGCAGGAGTTAAATCTTTTTCCTTTAAGTCATGGATATTTACAGAATATAAACGCCAATTCTCATCCCCTTTTTTATCTTGGGCATAGATGATATACTGGCTATCTTTTGACCAGAAATAACTCCTAATACCCCGTTTTTTATCTGAAGTTATAAGTTTCGCTTTTGACTTATCCTCAACTGGCGCGATCCAGACATTGAGTACACCTTTATGAGGAGCGATGTAGCTGATATATTTACCATCTTGACTGATTTTAACCCCTACTTTTTCAGGGTTTCCAAACAATGTTTCTCTTGCTATAAGTTTATCTTCCATTAATTCTACCCCTTTACCCAAAGTTATTTGATTACTTAAAACTAAAATTATTACTAGTAATTTAAAAAATCGATAAAACATTTTTTTACCTTAGCCAAAATATAATTAAACCTATAGCTATTATCCAATTACCTATCTAGAAAAAATACACTCTCTTATAAGCTGTTGTATTTCAGTTATTTGCTTATTTTCTGCAGCTATAGTTACTATCCTTTCACTATGCATAGCAGCTACTGTTTTGAATTTTTCATAGACTTTATTATGAAAATCCAAGCTTTTCTTTTCGAACTTATTTGCATCTCCGCGCTTGGTTGCTCTACCTAAACCTATACTTGGAGGAATATCTATAAAAAACGTTGTATCCGGCATTATGCCTTTATAAGAAAATTTATACGTCTCTAATTTAGGATAATTAGCACTATTAAACTCATCAGGTTCATAAACCATTAATGTTTCATGTAATTCATATATTTCTTGTATATTTAATCCTGTGACTCCTGACTGATAGCATGCAGTTGAGTCTACAAATCTATCACAAATCACCCATTTACCCTCTAGCAAGGCTGGTATAATAACCTTGTTAATATGCTCACATCGAGCCGCCATTATAAGCATTAATTCTGACATAGGTCTAAGCTCGGAGTAAATAATCAAATGCCGAATTTTTTCAGCTTCAACTGTGCCACCTATCTCGCGCGTGTGAATTGCTGGAATATTTTTTGAAAGTAAATATTCATATAACAACTTGCTTTGTGTAGATTTACCACAACCTTCACCGCCTTCAAAAGTTATAAATTGAGGATTACTTAGATTCATTCCATTATTGCCTTTTATTATAGTTAT
>JANQTT010000060.1:2301-15292 GCA_030731565.1 Rickettsiaceae bacterium
TTATAAATTGAGGATTACTTAGATTCATTCCATTATTGCCTTTTATTATAGTTATTCTGAACGTCCCCGCTGATCATCCTGAACACTTCGCAAGTCATCCTTAACACTCCGCAAGTCATCCTGAACTCTACCTGCGTCATCCCGAACTTGTTTCGGGATCTGAAAAATAAATTCAGTGCGCACTTTGCGTAAGATCCTGAAACAAGTTCAGGATGACCTGCTGAGACGTTCGGGATAACCCGTAACCTGCGAACGTTTAAGATCACTTTGCATAACTTGCTGAATTCATTTCATTGATCCTTGAAATAGTTCGCTTAAATTCAGCTTTTCTACTTCCTGCAATATATATTTCTTCTGGGTTACAATCAATCTCTATAAACAATAGTACTCGATTAAAATAAGCATTATCAATAAAATTAATAAACCTCGTTGCAATATTATTTTCATCTTCGGAAATTGCCCTTACTGAAGATAAAATTATAATTTTAAATTTTTTTGATATTGCAACGTAATCTGCATATCCCAAATCCCTTTCAAAAAGTTCTAAAAAATCTGTTACTAATATATTATTATGAGTTTGTTTAAAAACTAATTCTCTGCCAAACACTTCTATACTAGATTGCGATAATTCTGCTTTTTTACAAATTTTAGCTTTAATACGTTCAAGCTCTTTTGAATTAACCTCATTTTTTGGAAAAAACACCCTATTTTCTATATTTGCAACAGCATCAAATCTATAATCTTTCTCGGTATCTAAGTGCAATATTTCAAAAGTCTTTTTAAGTTTTGCAATAAACGGTAAAAAGCTACTTCTTTGCAGGCCATCTTTATATAAATTATCAGGTTCTGTGTTTGTTGTTATAAAAATAAAAACGTTATATTTTTTTAGATATTCAAAAAGGCGCATAACAATCATTGCGTCGGTTATATCCTTAATTTCGAATTCGTCTATACATAGAACATTACACTGACTTGCGATATCTGAAGCTAGATTTTGCACCAGTTTATTATTTGCTTTATCCTGCATATTATGCATTTTTGTATGTATATTTTGCATGAATTGCTGGTAATGAATTATTTTCTTCGGAGCATTTACTGCATCATAGAATTTTTTCATTAGCATAGTTTTACCACGCCCTACGCCTCCATGAAGGTAAATACCATCATAGCGACGTGTTTTTGAAAACATCTTAGCAAAGCTATTAAAAAGGCCGTTTGGCTTAATATTTAATGCGATTTTTGAGAACTTCTTTACAAGAGTTTTCTGCCTATTATCTAAAATCATTATATAATCCAACCTTAAAATCAAATTAAAATTCGATTAGGTAATACCATTTTTTTAGATTAAATAGTACAAGGCGCAAGGAGCGATGCCTATATACAGGTAGGTAAGCGAGTAGTAACGCCGTAATATTTAATTTGGAAAATGGTATAATGCCTAAGCTTCTTTTTCATACGAAATAAGTTTAGGCTCTTTTAGTTCGTTAATTTTCTCAATTAAACCAAGGTACGCAGCAAGAGCTAAAAATAACGCAGGATATTTTGCTGGTTGGGCAATGCCAGCAAGCACACCGTATATCGCTTCTGCAGATCCAGTAGCGCTATCTGCATACATTCTGGCCACTTCGAAGCACGGCTTTGCAGAGAATGCCGCTCTTAGTATTTTCAAAATTGCTGCAGTATTATTTGTATTAGTTGAAAGCTCAGTAAATAAATTTAGGGCTTCTATGTATACAGGATCCAATTCTAAAGCGTATTCCAGAAACTTCAATGCTTCATCATCAGATCCATTTTGTAGATATGATTTAGCAGCTGCATAATAGTAGCGGGCAATTTCTTTTGCATTTTCCTCTAGCATCTTTGCATTAGATCTTTGAAGTTTTGAAACCATAAATACTAATTTTGGCCACTCTCCAAGGCTCGCGTAAATTCTAATTAAAATTAGCATGAGTTCTGTATCTGTATCATCTTCATTAAATGCCCTAACAGCGCATTCTTCTGCTTGTTTATGGTGAGTATTTTTGTAAAAAATTTCAGCAAGCTTTTTTGAGGCGTACACACTATAGTGCTTCTTATCTATTAGGTTACTATAATGTTGAATCTTTTTGTCAAAACTCTGTTCTGCTTCAGCCATTACTAGGCTTATTATTTCTTTATTATCTTCAATTTCATTGATCATATTGTTTGAAAGAGTTAAAGACCTTTTGCGATTTCCCATTAAAAGTTCTGCTAAAACATCCAATAATTTTTTATTCACCTTAATTAATTTACGTCTATGCCACTCTTTTTTTATCATTGAAGGTATATCGAAGATTAGGAAAATTAGTTTTAATATAACCATTAAAGCTAATTGGGTTGCAATAAAAAAAGCGCCTAAAGTAAACAACGTTGTTTCTATTTCATAATCATAGACAGAAAAGCTTACATTAGAATCGAACTCTCCTATAGCACTAAATGCCAAATATAAAAGAAAAAAAATTGTACATAAGATTAAAAATCTAATCATATTTGCGCTCTTATTTTGTTATTATTTTACCAAACTATCTTGTAATTTCTGCGAATATATATAATCCGTAAATGTATCTAGCCTTTCATCTATATTTGCTTTAACTTTTAACAATTCTTTATTATCAGGCTCTATTTTTTTTATTTTCACAAACTTGGCAAATAATTTCTTCAGAAAAGTATCCGTGTTTACTTGGTTTTCGCTATTATTGGACTTTTTTCCTAATAATGTATTATATGACTCTAGTAGTTTAATAGTTTCATTGATATGAGTTGGATGAATTACATCTTTAAAAATATTAAGTTCAGTGCTAAAGTTCTGATTAGCTCTGTATTTTCCAAGTAGTTTGTTGGCATTACTTATAAAAATTCTATAATCATTGAATTTAGCTTTTAGCACAGAGCTATCAAAAGCTTTAGCTTCTACATCAATAATTTCAATATAGGGATTGACTACTTCTTCCACATCCGCTTCTGGTTCTATATACACTTCTATCTCTGGAACGGTACTTTCTTCTGTGTCCATATTTTCATCGCTACCTTCTTCGTTTCCAGAAAGGTATAAAGGCGGCTCAGGTCCTACAGAATAGCTATCATCTATAGCCCCAGGTTTAGTGTATGCAGTTTCATTAGGATAAATATACCTAAGCAAAGCTGGACTTGCCTGCATAATCAAATACGCGCCAAAAATGCCTAGTAATGTAATTAACAAAAATAGTTTAAGAAATTTTTTTTCTCTCTTTTTTTGTTTTTTTTCAATCTTGTTATCTTGATTTGTCATTTATCTTTTCCAAAAATTCTATTATTTGGTTACTACCATTACAATCCTTGATATTTTTAAAGTAACTTTCTACTACCCTAGCAACCTTAGAGCTTATAGCAACTATCGTGGTATTCTCTAAATACTTTAATAAACCATTTTCTAGTAATAGTTGCAACAAGGTTTTTGCACAATTCTCTGAATAAAGCAAAATATAGTCGACTCCCTGGCTTAATCTCTGAATCTCAAAATGCGAAAAAAATTCTTTATAAAAAGTATTATAAAAAACCACACGCCTTACATTCGAAGGCATTTCTAATGTAATATTATCTCCAGATAAATAAATTGCTTTAATATAAGTATTTTTTTGCAATTCCTTTTTCAAAGTAATTGCATCAGGAGCACAAAATTTGATTTTAAAACCTTTATTTTCTAATATACTTTTAGTATTTTCTCCAACAACCCATGCATGTATACCATCACTATTTGGTAAATTATTAGCTGCAAAAGAGCTAGTAATTACTATATTTGAATATTCATTTAATATTTCAGCATCAAATTGAAGTAATTTATGTTCAATCAAACTACATTCAAATAGATCAAAACCATACGGCGCTAATTTTTCTTTTAAGATTAAATTTGCTGACTTTGCCCTAGTTAGTAAGATTGATTTATTCATTTCTTTTTAGCATAAGGATTATCAGATTTTACAAATTGTAAGCGGATAGGAACCCCTGGCATATCAAAATCATCTCGTAGTGAATTTATTAAATATTTCTTGTAAGCGTCTGTTATACTTGCTGGATCATTAGTAAATAATTTAAATGTAGGCGGTCTGGTTTTGGTTTGAGTTATATACTTAATCCTTACCCTGCGGCCCAGTTTTTTCTGAATAGGCAGCGGATGCCTCTCAAGTGTAAACCCAAGCCAATCGTTTAGCTTACTAGTGGAAATTTTTTTGTTCCAAAGTCGGTATGCTTCAATACACATATCGAGAACGCTCAAAGTTTTATCGTTATCAAGTGCTGACAAGTATACTACAGGAACATCTTTAACCTGTGAAAGATGCGTTTCAAGTTTATATTTAAACTCGTTTTCATACTCTCTTTTTTTACGTACTAGATCCCATTTATTGACAGCTATAACTAAACTTCTCCCCTGGTCAATTACATAATTGGCAATAATTAGATCTTGCTGTTCAAGTGCAATCGTTGCATCAAGCATCAAGATAACAGTATTGGCAAATTTAATACTACCTATTGCATCGCCTGTAGACATTTTCTCTAAGCTTTGATTAACATTAGCCCTCTTCCTCAAGCCAGCTGTATCAATAAGCTTCATATTCTGGCCTTTGTATTGCCAAGAAATCTCTACAGACTCCCTAGTTATTCCGGCTTCAGGACCAGTTAGCATGCGCTCAGAGCCCACTATCGCATTAACAAAGGTAGACTTACCTGCATTTGGCCTGCCCGCTATTACAATCTGTATATCATTTCCAGCAAAAGGATCAGAAATCTCTTCTCCACCTTCAGTATCAATCTGTTCAGCTATTGCATCATATAAATCAGCCATTCCTTGCCCGTGCTCTGCTGAAATTGGTACAGGCGTACCAAAGCCAAGTCTATAATATGCTTGGTCATGAACAAATTGCTTTTCTGATTTGTTAGCTATAAGTATCTGTTTTTTTGCATATTTTCTAACAAACTCTGCAAAAAATTTATCTGCCGGCGTAACGCCCACCTCGTTATCAATTATAAGACACACAAGGTCAGCTTCAGCGATAGATATCATGGTTTGTTGCATCATGCGATGCTCAAGCTTTCCTTCTTCTGACTCTTCTAAACCTGGTGTATCAACTATAGTAAACTCCATTGGCCCGATTTTGGCATCAGAATACTTACGATCCCTTGTAACTCCTGGCTTGTTGTGGACTATAGCTTTTTTTCTAGTACTGAGCCTATTAAATAGCGTTGATTTTCCTACATTCGGCCTTCCAACCAAAGCTACTATTTTCTTTTTCATTTTTTATTCAAGATACATTATATTACCCTGCTATACTTAGCACGAATTGCTTCAGATATAAACAAAAAACTACTAAATAGCACTGAGCTAAGAATAAGCAAAATATTATGTTTACGATAATAGCTAATATGTGTAGTATATATACGGAAAAAAGAGCTCAGGTTAAAATTTAAGCTCTTTAAATTAATAAAAACCAAAAAATATTTACAAAAAATTATGGCATTAGAAAGCTCAGAACAAGTTACAACTATTGCAAGTTCAGCTGCAGATTTATCTATTTTATCATTGATTGCGTCTTCTGATTTTGTTGCAAAATCCGTTATATTCGTCTTAATATTTGCATCTATTTGGACGTGGGCAATAATTATTAACAAAATGGTTCACTATTCTTCTCTAAAAGCAAAAATGAAATCATTTGAAAATTTATTCTGGTCCGGAAAAGTCTTAGATGAACTATATGAAAAGGTTAAGAAATCAATAGACAACCCACTATCCTCCGTTTTTGTTAGTGCTATTAATGAATGCAAAAAAGGTAAAGTTGCTGACACAAAGAGAACTGATATACTAAAAATCGGCCAAAAAGATAGAATTATTGCCGCAATGAACTTATCGAGAAATAGAGAAATTGAGGAGCTTGATAAAAAGCTAGGTTTCTTAGCAACCGTTGGATCTGCAGCTCCTTTTATCGGATTATTCGGAACAGTCTGGGGAATTATGCACAGTTTTCAATCGATTGCTGTTTCAAAAAACACTTCTTTAGCTGTTGTAGCTCCTGGTATTGCTGAAGCATTATTGGCAACTGCCATAGGTCTAATTGCAGCGATCCCTGCAACTGTTTTCTATAATTATCTGACTTCAGATGTACAAAATATCGAAAACAAAATAGATAATTTTATTGGAGAGCTAAATACTTTAATTTCACGAGCAATTGACGAAGAGAAGATGTAGATATGGCAATTTCATCTCAAGGACATAATAACAGACGAAGAAACAGGAGACTAATGAACGAGATTAACGTTACTCCATTAGTTGATGTTATGCTTGTACTCCTTATAACCTTCATGATAACCGCACCGATGCTGGTAGCAGGCATCGACGTTGACTTACCAAAAACTGAATCGGCCCCATTATCAGGTCAATTTAAACCTTTAGTAATCACCATAGATAAAAGCAACGAACTATATATTACTGAAACTAAGGTTGATCCAAAAGAATTAATACCTAAGCTTAAAAATATAACTAAAGAAAAAAAGGATACTAGAATTTTTGTAAAGGGAGATAAGTCTGTACCATACGGCATAATTGTTGAAACCATGTCTCTTATACATAGCGCCGGATTTACTAAAGTTGCACTGATTTCAGATATAAAGCATAAATGAAGAAACAAGAGAAGAAACAGTTCCAAGGAGCATTGATTCTATCTACCTTACTACATTTTATTATAGTGGGATTATTCTATTTTGGCTTACCTTCTGTATTTGAAAAACTACCTGAAGAAAAAGACGTCCTAACTTTTGAAGTTGTTCCACTCAGCGCAATAGCAAATATTAAAACCGAAAACAAGTCTACACAAAAAGAAAAAATTGCCGAAAAATCAAAGGAAATTAAAGCCTCAAAACCAGTTCCCAAGAAACAAGCCACACCACCTAAAAAAATAATAGAAAAAGAAGAACCTAAAAAGGAAAAAGAAATAGTACCAGCAAAAGAAAAGGCAAAACCTAAAAAAGCTCCTCCTAAAAAAACAGAAGTACAAGAGCAAGAAGAAGATCGGATGGATGCCATATTAAAAAATTTGGAAAAAGAGTCTAAAGGAAATGCAGTTAAAACACCAACAAAAAGCCAGGAAGCGAAAGAACAAAGCAATAAAACTGCTAGAGGAGCTGAGTATAATGAAGAGTCACCTCTTTCTATTACTGAGAAACTGCTTGTCAAAGGAACAATAGAAAAAAATTGGCGCCCACCAGTAGGATTAGAAAATCTTTCAGAAGTAAGAGTATTGTTACATATGACTCTTGAAAAAAGCGGCGAAATAAGTAATGTAATTGTTAAAAGTATAATTTGTCCTTTAAACTCTGATAATACGTGTAATTTAACAGCAGAAAGCGCTATAAGGGCTGTAAAACAATCAAGCCCTATTGAAAACCTACCACCTGATCGTTATGATATTTGGAAAGAGTTTGATCTTATTTTCGACCCAAGCAACATAACGCAATAAACATAATTCAGAACTTAAATTTAATATGAAATATATAAACTTAATTTTACTATCCTTAACCATTGTTATTTTTTCATTAAATACTAATGCCAAAAATTCTATAAGTATAACGAGTGGCCATTCCGATCCGATCCCTCTAGCGATTAATAATTTTGCTGGGGTAGATCCGGCTGACTATCAATTGGCCGAAAAAATTGTTAATGTTATATCAAATGACCTTAGGTGGTCTGGAATGTTTAGGCCCATTTCGAAAGCAGCTTTTATTGAAAACAAGATTGGCACAGCGCATACCCCTCTCTTTGCTGCTTGGCAACAAATTAATGCATCGCTTTTAGTAAATGGGGATGTAACAAGATTAGCTTCAGGTAAATTACATGTAAAATTTACACTTTGGGATACAATATTAGAGCGCCCTATGATTAGTGAGACGTTTGAACTTTCTGAAAAATTATGGAGAAGAGTTGCTCACAAAATATCAGACAAAATTTACCATAAAATCACTGGCTACCAGGGATATTTTAATACCAGAATAGCTTATATTTCTGAATCTGGACCATATTTAAAAAGAATAAAACGCCTTGCAATAATGGACCAAGATGGAGAAAATCATCAATATTTAACTGATGGCAAGGATCTAGTTCTTACTCCAAGGTTTTCGCCTGATGGCAAAAGAATATTATATTTGTCCTATAAAAACCGAATTCCACAAGTCCATATGCTGGATCTTAAGAATGGAAAAAGCACGCTAATTGGAAATTTTCCTGGCATGTCTTTTGCTCCAAGGTTCTCGCCAGACGGAAATTATGCACTTATGTCTATTGCGCAAAGCGGTAATACACATATATACGAGATTAATCTAAAAAACAAAAAAAGGGTTCAGCTTACGAACGGAAATAGTATCAATACTTCTCCAAGCTATTCTCCAGATGGCAAAAAAATAGCTTTTAACTCAGATCGTGATGGCAGCAGGCAAATTTTTGTTATGAATAGAAATGGCTCCTCAATAAAAAGGATTAGCTTTGGCGGAGGTTCGTATGCTGAACCAGAATGGTCAAGCAGAAATTATATAGCTTTTACAAAAATAAATAGAGAACTAGGCTTTACAATTGGCGTCCTGCATCCAGACGCTAATGAACAACAAAATACAGAAAGGCTAATTACTCAAGGCTACTTGGTTGAAAGTTCTTCCTGGGCAACTAACGGAAGGGTGCTAGCGTTCACTAAAGGCTCACCTCCTACAAAAAGTAGAACTAATGGGCTTAATAGAATATATACAATAGATTTTACTGGCCATAATGAAAGAATCATACCAACGCCGCACGATGCATCAGACCCGAATTGGTCCGCTCCTATAGATTAAATATTATAGTTATTCAATTTTGATATAGGCTTTAGCGTAAAGAGCTGAAAGCCTATATCTAATAGGGGGAAGGGCGGGAGAGAGCGGCGCTACCCGAGTTTAAAGCAAATGACTATATTTTGGCAAGTAAGGCAAATTAAGAATATATAGGAGGTATAAATTCAAAATCTTCCAGTGCTTCATAGATAAATGTTAATAAAAGCACACCTAAAATAGCTAAAACAACGCTTAAAAAAACCTGTCTAAATTTTTCGGAATACAATGAAAATATTGAAAGCACCAAAATAATACCTAAAGTATAATAACCACCGGCATACAAGGTTTGAAACACAATACTATCTGTAAAATATGATATTATACTCCTGTTACTGCTTTTAGCGAAAGCCGTCATGGGACTCAATACAAGCAGCAAAAGGACAGAGGTGTGTTTTATATTACCTAAAATCCCCATAAATCTTAAATTCCCTCTCGTTCAACCATTTTCTTTTTGATTCCAGCAATTGCCTCTGCTGGATTTAAACCTTTTGGACAAGTTTTTGTACAGTTCATAATCGTATGACAACGGTAAAGCTTAAATGGATCTTCAAGCTCATGCAAGCGCTCGCCGTCCGCTTCATCTCTAGAATCTTGCAGCCATCTATAAGCTTGAAGCAAAATTGCAGGGCCTAAATATTTTTCACTATTCCACCAGTAACTAGGACAAGATGTAGAACAACAAGCGCATAAAATACATTCATAAAGGCCATTTAATTTTTCGCGGTCCTCTTCAGACTGCAGCCTCTCTGCTCCCCTTGAAACCGGAGTATCAGTCTTAAGCCAAGGTTCGATAGAGGCATATTGCGCATAGAAATGATTCATATCTGGCACCAAATCTTTGACTACTTCCATATGCGGAAGCGGATATATCTTGATATCCCCGGAAATTTCTTCTATCGGTTTAGTGCATGCGAGGGTATTAGTCCCATCAATATTCATTGCACAGCTTCCACAAATCCCTTCTCGACAAGAACGCCTAAATGCCAAAGTAGAATCTAATTCATTTTTGATCTTAATCAGCGCGTCAAGCACCATAGGTCCACACTTTGCTAAATCTATTTCGTAAGTGTCTAACCTTGGATTTTCACCAGAATCTGGATCATATCTATATATTCTTAGTTTTTTTGGAGAATCTGCAGATTCTAATCCAACATGCACTTTTCCTTCAAGAACTCTTGAGTTTGGTGGTAGTCTTAGCTCAGCCATATAATCCTCACAAATCTAATATACTCTTTTAACTGGCGGAACCGACTCCACCTCACTATCATTGGTTTTTAATGTTACTGGCTTATAGTCAATTTTAACTTTTCCAGATTCTTCAAGCCAAATCATTGTATGCTTCATCCATTCTTGGTCATTACGATCTGGGAAATCTTCTCTAGCATGAGCACCGCGGCTTTCTTTTCTGTTTTCCGCTGCGTGCATTGTTAAAACGGCTTGGTCTAACAGATTTGCTAGCTCAAGCGCTTCCACTAGGTCACTATTCCATATAAGAGAACGATCGTTGATATTTATATCAGCATATTCTTTTCTGATTTTATCTATAATTTTTTTACCCTCTTTGAGAGTTTCATCAGTCCTAAATACCGCAGCGTGGTTCTGCATTGCTTTTTGCATTTTTAAACGCAGGTCAGCAACAGAGATTTTGCCTTTAGCATTGCGCACTTTATCAAAACGATCAAGAAGCGGCGCTAGCGTATCGCTTTTTAATTTTTTATGAGCAGCCATACTTGGCTTTATAATTTCGGCTGCCCTGTGCGCTGCAGCTCTACCGAATACAACAAGGTCAAGCAACGAGTTTGAACCAAGCCTATTTGCTCCATGTACAGAAACACAACCAGCCTCGCCAATTGCCATAAGCCCAGGTACTACCTTCTCTTTACCATTTTTAAGAGTAATAACTTCTGTGTGAACATTAGTTGGTATTCCGCCCATATTATAATGGACTGTAGGGAGAACCGGAATTGGCTCTTTAGTCACATCAACGCCTGCAAATATTTTTGCGGTTTCAGAAATACCAGGAAGTCTTTTTTCTAAAACTTCTGGAGGTAAATGGTTTAAGTGCAAGTAAACATGGTCTTTATTTTCTCCAACGCCACGCCCTTCCCTAATTTCTATTGTCATAGACCTGGAAACAACATCACGGGAAGCTAAATCTTTTGCCGAAGGTGCATATCTTTCCATAAAGCGTTCACCTTCAGAATTTACCAAGTATCCCCCTTCGCCTCTTGCGCCTTCTGTAATTAAACAACCGGCTCCATAAATCCCTGTTGGATGGAACTGTACAAATTCCATATCTTGCATAGCAAGGCCTGCTCTAATGCACATTCCACCGCCATCACCAGTACAAGTATGCGCAGATGTTGCTGAAAAATATGCCCTACCGTATCCCCCAGTAGCAAGTACTACCATATGACCACGAAATGCGTGTAGGGTACCATCGTCAAGGTTCCAGGCTAAAACCCCTTTGCACTCACCATCTTCCATGATTAAGTCAGTGGCAAAATATTCAATAAAAAACTGTGCTTTATGTTTTAATGCCTGTTGATATAAAGTGTGTAATATTGCATGCCCGGTTCTATCCGCAGCAGCGCAAGTCCTCTGGGCAGCTTTTCCCTTACCATATTCGGTGGTCATTCCGCCAAAAGGCCTTTGATAAATCTTGCCTTCTTGGTTTCTAGAAAAAGGCACGCCATAATGTTCTAGTTCAATAATACTATCAGGTGCGTTCTTGCACATATAGGCAATCGCATCTTGATCCCCAAGCCAGTCTGAGCCTTTTACAGTATCATACATATGCCAGCGCCAATCATCATCCCCCATATTACCAAGAGCAGCGCTAATACCGCCTTGCGCGGCAACTGTGTGGCTTCTTGTTGGGAAAACTTTTGTAACGCATGCTGTACTTAAGCCAGCTTCTGCCATTCCAAATGTTGCCCGCAGCCCAGCTCCACCAGCGCCAACTACAACAACATCAAATTCATGATTAATTACGTTATAAGGTACAGTCATAAAACAAAATCCACTATAAAGTCATTACATATAAAACAGCTAGAATAAAGGCAAGAGCTGTTACAATTGAAAAAATTTGGACCATTAAAATTAAGGACAGCCTCACTGCTCTGCAATGTACATAATCCTCAATTACTACTTGCATACCAAGAGCCGCATGATAAAAACCTGCCATAACAAATAATGTAAGCATGAGTACGTGATATGGCTTATTAAAAACCTCAATAATTTCACTTGGTTTAGAATTACTAATGTCCCAAAAAAAGTAAAATAACCATGCAGTAATTAAAGTAAGTAAAATTGCTGTTAATCTCTGATGCCACCAATGCCCCGAACCAGAACCAGCTGAACCAAGGTTTTTTGCTTTTGATAAATCTGATCTATATTTATTTTTCATAAAAACAACCTCACATACACAGCCAGAAAATTATTGTTAATAATATTGATAAAATCACGGCCCCCCATCCACTAGCATTGATAGCAGGAATTGAAAACCATCTCCCTGTATCCCAAACTAAGTGCCTAATTCCTGTGGAAAAATGATAAAAGAAACCGTAACTAGCAATAATCAAAATGATTTTTACTAATAAATTATCAAAATATTCCAAGTAGCACGGTTCAAATCGACTAAACACCCACATGGTAAACCACCAGCAAAAAGCAGCTAGTACAAAAAATAGGCCAATTCCGCTTAATCTGTGGCCAATTGATAAAACAGAGCTGATTTGCGGTTTATAAATACTTAAGTGCGGAGATATCGGCCGCGTTCTACCTTTTTTATCCTGAGACATAAAATTATTTTTATCCTTCAAGTTACATATTTTCCTGATCTTATAAGCTTTGATAACAATTTACAAGCGATGAACAAAAAGTTGCCCCAAAAAAAAGCCATTATATTGTATAAAGAAGTATTATGATAAATTAAGTGAGTCCTATAGTGAGTAATTTAACACTTTTTGCTCCAGCTTTTTTTAAAATCGAACTACAAGTATTGCTAGTTACTCCTGTAGTCCTAACGTCATCAACCAATAAGATTACCTTATTTTTTAAATCATATTTTTTGTGTATATGCAATGAAACA
>JANQTT010000061.1:0-1891 GCA_030731565.1 Rickettsiaceae bacterium
AAAATGCAAAAGATGGAGCAATTATTGAAGAATCAATAGAATCTCTAGATATAATAAGAAAGCTCAGTGAACATATTCAAAAATATACAGGAGCTGCTTTAATTATTGACTATGGATATAATATATATTCCCATAAAAGGAAACGAGGTCAGTATAATTCAACATTACAAGCAATAAAAAATCACCAGTATAGACCTGTTATAGACACATTAGGAGAAGCGGATTTAACAGCCCATGTTGATTTTAATGCTTTATCAAATGCAGCTAAAGAGCAGAGTATCAAAAATATAGCTTTTGGAACCCAAAGAGAGTTCTTAATAAAATATGGTATAAAAATTCGGTTAGAATCTTTAAAAAAGAGTTTGTCTAGGCAAGATTTTTTTATCGTAAAAAAGCAAGTTTTTAGGCTAATTTCAACAAGTCAAATGGGCGAACTATTCAAAGTATTAGAATTGCTTAAAATCTGAATAATTTTTGAGGGGTTTTTTAGCATAAATAAGCACCTTCGAGCTTGCTAAAATGTAAAAAATCTAGTACTCTTTATGTATTAAAAAATAAACTTTTAAGAGTTAAAAATTGTGAGTGAAGTTGAGTTTAAGAACATGGTGCCAGTCAGCATCGAAGACGAAATGAAAAGTTCATATATGGACTACGCGATGAGCGTTATCGTAAGCCGTGCTATTCCAGATGTTAGAGACGGTTTGAAGCCGGTCCATAGAAGAATCCTTTACTCAATGCATGAAGGTGGCTATGTAAGCTCGAAGCCTCACAGAAAATCAGCAAGAATTGTCGGTGATGTAATCGGTAAGTACCACCCGCACGGTGATGTCGCTGTTTATGACTCATTAGTTCGTATGGCTCAGGATTTTTCACTCAGAGTGCCATTAGTTGATGGCCAAGGTAACTTTGGTTCTATGGACGGCGATTCAGCAGCAGCAATGCGTTATACCGAATCAAGATTATCTAAAATTTCTCATACTCTTCTTGAAGATATAGATAAAGAAACTGTTACCTATAATCCAAATTATGATGGATCTGAAAGTGAGCCAAATGTACTTCCAGCAAGGTTCCCAAATCTTTTGGTAAACGGAACTGGAGGTATTGCGGTTGGTATGGCTACAAACATACCACCACACAACCTTGGAGAAGTTATTGATGCTGCATGTGCATATGTTAATAATAATGATATTGAAATTTCTGACCTGACCACATATATCAAAGGTCCAGATTTTCCAACTGGCGGGACAATTTTAGGAAGCGCTGGCATTCAGTCCGCATACCTAACAGGGCGCGGCAGCATAATGTTCCGCGGGAAAACCCATATTGAAGACAATAATGGCCGGGAAGTAATAGTGATCACAGAAATGCCTTATATGGTTAATAAGGCTAAGCTGGTTGAAAAAATTGCTGATTTAGTTAGGGAGAAAAGAGTTGAGGGCATCAGCGACCTTCGAGATGAGTCAAATTAGGATGGTGTAATAGTATTTATTGAAATACCATAATTCTGATCTTTTAGTGAACGAAATCTATACATATCATGTAAAAATAAAGAAGCAATCCCACCACTAACACCACTTGATGTGATAACTGTTATATTGTATAGAGTATTCCAAAACATGATACATATCATTATTATTTTATATTTATATTTATAAATCATTAATCAAATAATTAAGCCCTTAATTTCATTAGCTGTCTAAAAAGCGTATATAAAGCCAATAGTGTAATCGTAATAGAGATTAATCTTGAATACGTAGGAATCAATACCCACTTATGAATTTGCTGATATGTTTCATCTTTAAACATAAAAATGTCTTGTAATAAATAATCCGCAATTAAATATGCAGCCATTGAAAACAAAATACTCACCATGATTAGGAGTATATTATAT
>JANQTT010000061.1:1901-3605 GCA_030731565.1 Rickettsiaceae bacterium
TATTATGCTTGCTCTGGATGAGGGAATGCCAAAGGTAATGAACCTAAAAGAGGTAATTAGTGCATTTGTTAAGTTCAGAGAAGTAGTTATTACAAAGCGTACTATTTTTCTGCTAAATAAAGCGCGCGATAAAGCCCATATACTTCTTGGTGTTAGAATAGCTGTCAGTAATATCGATGAAGTTATTAGGATCATTCGAGGCGCACCAAACCCAACTATTGCAAAAGAGCAACTGATGGAAAAAGCCTGGGATTGTTCATCAATTACAAGCTTAATAAAACTTGTGGATGATAAAGCTAATATAACAGACGACGGTAATATACATTTTTCAGAAGCCCAAGCTAAAGCTATCTTAGAAATGAGATTGCAACGCTTAACAGCTATGGAAAAAGATAAGCTTGAAAATGATCTTGAAGAATTAACAAAGGAAATTACAGAATTTGTAAGCATTCTAAGCTCGAGAGATAAATTACTTTCTATTTTAAAAAGTGAACTTATAACAGTAAAAGAAGAATTTGCAACGCCTAGAAAAACAGAGATTATTGAAGGTAATTTTGATCAAGATATAGAAGATTTAATACAAAAGGAAGAAATGGTGGTAACTGTAACTCTAAGCGGTTACATAAAAAGGGTTCCACTTGCTACATATAAAGCTCAAAAACGTGGTGGCAAAGGGCGCTCTGGCCTATCGATGCGTGATGAGGATATTACAACTCAGTTATTTGTTGGCAATACCCACACTCCATTGCTTTTCTTCTCAAACAAAGGACAGGTATATAGCCTAAAATTATATAAACTTCCACTTGGAAATCCGCAAAGCAAAGGTCGTCCGATGGTTAATATCCTTCCGCTTCAGGAGGGTGAAACTATCACTAATATTATGCCAATGCCTGAAAATCAGGATGAGTGGGATAATATGCATATTATGTTTGCAACAGCAAAAGGTAATATTCGAAGAAATGACCTTTCAGATTTCAAAAAAATTCAATCAAATGGAAAGATTGCAATCAGAATGGACGATGACGATAGTTTGGTTAATGTAATGGCATGTAACGAAGAAGACCACGTCTTCCTTGCAAGTAAAAAAGGTAAAGCCATACGCTTCCCTGTTAATGCGATCAGAGTATTTAAAAGCCGTACATCGGATGGTGTGAAGGGTATGAAACTTGCAAATGGTGACAGAGTAATTTCTATGACCATTCTGCATGGTATTAAATCAACTATTGAAGAAAGAGAAGCTTTCCTGTCAATACCATTTGAAAAACGCCAATTAATTGCAAATGGAGATACAGAATTTTCTCCAGCTGACTTCGAAGTCCAGCTATCAAAAGAGCAAATTATTGAAATGGCAACTTCCGAGGAATTTATATTAACAGTTGCTGAAAATGGTTTTGGCAAAAGAACTTCTGCATATCATTATCGTATAACCAATAGAGGTGGCAGCGGGGTTGTTAATATGGTTCTTTCTGATAAAACTGGAGAGGTTGTAGCATCACTTCCTGCTAATATGAATGATGAGCTTATGTTGATTACAAATAATGGTAAACTTATCAGATGCAAGCTTGAAAGTGTTAGAGTAACAGGGCGTAGCACAAGTGGTGTTATATTATTTAAAACAGAAAAAAATGAGCGAGTTGTTTCGGCTTCGTTAATTGCAGAGTCAAATAGTAATGATGATGAGGAAGGACAGAATATCAATCAAGA
>JANQTT010000062.1 GCA_030731565.1 Rickettsiaceae bacterium
ATGTTGGAAGCCATCTGCTACAAAATAACCAACAGAGTCTTGACCAAGCAACATTCCATGTTTTGACCGTAAATTAGCTCTTTCAATTTCTTCTTGATTAGCCCATGAAGCTGAACCATATACGTCTTCTTTTGCCTTAAAGAATTCTAAAGTTTTAATTTTCTTAAAGTTGCGTATATAATATATTATAACTATAGTAAGCGGCAAAAGCAGGGCCGCTACAAGTTTTATTTTCAAATAATCGTAGGCTTTGAAACTTAATTGCGTCCATGAAGCTAAAAGCCAGTAAGCCCATTTGTACGCAATTGCAACTGCGGTTAAATCAAGCCCAATAGAATTATATTCGTTTGTAATAAATGCAACAAAAACACCGGTTACCCATAATGTACACAGTAGTACAAAGGGATGTATTACCATATGACCAAAAATTGTTCTTGCTTTTCTTAGAATACTGCTAAATCCCATCTTGCTTACCCTTTATTCCTTTGAAATATATTTCAGATACATATCTTCTACCGCCTCCACCCCTTTTAAGCTGTACTACTATATCAACCACATTTAAAATATATTTTTTGATTTCTTCTGGTGGCATTCCAAGCCCAGCTTGCATAACCATTAATTTTAATTGCTCAAGGGCCATTGCAGGTGCATCGGCGTGCAGCGTGGAAATGGATCCTGGGTGGCCAGTATTAATTGCTCTTAAAAAACTAAATGCTTCAGCTCCGCGTAATTCACCTACGATAATCCTATCAGGTCTAAGGCGCAGACAGGCCTCGATCAAATCCTGGGTGGTAACCTTTGCTCGTCCTTGACCGCCCTTTGACGCAAGTAAATGCACTCTATTCTTATGGTGAGGCAGAAGTACCTCCCTTGCATCTTCCACTGTTATCAAACGTTCTTCTTGAGGAATTTCACCAAGTGCTGCATTAGTAAACGTAGTTTTACCAGTTGAAGTACCACCGCTAATTATAATATTTTTTTTACACCGTACAGCATGACGAATAAATTCTTTAATGTTACCCTTATTAATATAATCAGCAAGTATAGTGTCGTTTTCGTCTTTTAACCCTTTAGTGGAGGTATTGTCAAAAGCTCCCATTTCAGCATATTTATCTAAAGTTAAATGCATTGTTGAGCCTTTTCTGATTGCAAAGGCTGCCATATTTGGCTCTACAGCAGGGGGGAATACGATCTGAATACGATATCCATTAGGAAGAGTGGCAGAAAGGAGCGGGAACTCCTCAGAAATTCTTTGGTCAGTTGATTGCGCAACAAGTCTACCAAGTCCAAGTAGGTGATCAATATCAATCTCTGGAACTACTTCAATCCGTAAATCACCTTTTTTCTCAACCCAAACTTCGCCTGGTTTGTTAATCATTAGTTCGTTAACGCCATCTTCTGCAAAAATCTCCTTAAAAGGCAAGAGATAAGTTTCTAATGCCGCATAACTCATCTTACTCTCCTTGTCTTACTTATTGCTGCTTTTGGAAATTTATAATCTTTGTTTACATAAATTTTAACCGGAGTGCCTTGGTCGATTGTAATTGTTGGTTTGAATTCTTGCTCTTCAACCAAAGTTTTAACAGTATCAGATATATCCGTAAAAGCTTCTTTTGCTGCTCCTTGCGCTTTAGTTTCTTGAGCTTTTGTAGTCGTGTTTGAAATCAAAGAATTTGCAGCTGTTGTTATGGATGCCATAAGTGAAGTTAATTTATCCGCGTCAGTTGTCCCGGTTGGGGTCATACAAGCAGTGTTAATTTGCGTAAATGCAGTTGATGTTTTATCGGTGATAGCTGCAAGAACATTTGCACAAATCTGAGCCCTTTTTTGTGGATCAGGCAAACCTGCCTGGGTAAATGTCGCATTAGCAATATTTTGGATATTTGTAGCTTGAACGTTTTGGTTAGCAACAGCTTCAGAGCTTGCAGGCGGTTTAACGATAGTATCAACAGCATTCGCAAGCGCAATACTCATTAGCGATCTTAGGACTGAATTTGACAAACGCTCTTTAAACTTATTGTCAACTCGCCCTTGGTTACCTTTTCTACCTAAAGCATCAGCACCAGTGCCACTTAAGGCCAAGCTATAACCATTTGCGAGGTCGATTCTTGTCCATTCGATTGCAATACGGCCATATGCGCCCTCAATGCCTGTTGCGTAATTTCCAAATACTCTAGAGCCTTTTGGGATTAGAATATTTTTTCCCCATTCCGAATAAATATCTCTTGTTATTATCGCACGAATTTCACCGCCAAAATCTGTATTAATTGCAGTTTCTATTACAGCATCAAGCATTTTACCACGGCCAAGTACTAGGTTCATATCTCCTCTATGAGAAAAAACAGCTTCTTGCTGAATTTCTTCAGGAGTTTTTTGCGGAGGAGTTCCGGCAACTAGAAATATAGCAGATTTTCTTTTTCTCTGCAGTTCCTTATCTGAGTCTTCTGTTTGGACTCTTCCAAAAGGCAGGCTAGGCTGAGTTTTTTCAGGCACAGGTAAAACTTCGGAATCTACTGGAAGGGATGGAATAGGCTCTTCTGCGGCAGGTAAAGCTTCAACCTCAGTTGGAGGTGGAGGTGGAGGCGTTAGATCTTCTAGCTTTGGCGGAGATGGAAGGCTTGGGATGCTAGGAATATCATTATCAACAGAGACTTGAACTGGCTTTACAACTTCTTCTGGGATTGGAGTATTATCTTTGGGCGTATTTGAATCGTCTGAACTGATAAAAAAACTATAAAATATATAGATAAATACGCACACAATACCCGCAAGTATTAGCATGTTTTGCTTTGGGTTCATTGCTACCTGAGAGAGCTCCTGTTCAACTTCAGGCAAATTTTTTTCTTCTGGATTTCCTTCCTGAGTCATAATTAGTGCTACCTAAATTTTTTTGGATATTGGAATCTAATTACATATACTAAATCTTTTTCATCTCCGCTTTCAAGCTCTTTAGCAACGAGATCAAACTGATACGTTTTTTTATTGGTTATTATAGTCATATTAGTACGGATATTACGTTCCATTGGTTTTATGAATAATCTGTTATCCAGTGGTGTCACTTTCCAAGCAAACGAATCACCAAGAGTAATAGTTTCTATTGATTCATTCTTTCCAAACTCAATATGAGATTGGAATCCATAATGAAGTACTAATAAAAAAACTTCGTTTGGACTATATATATATGTTTTAATCCGGCTATCGGTTGTTAGCGGTTCTTCGCCAAGATAGGCACTGCCTATCGTTGAAGAACATATTAATAATAATGCCAAAAAAACTCTAACTACTATCATCGTCTACCCTATATCCTGTTACTTGAAAACCCAATGGATTAATATCTTTATCTTCTTCTATCAATTCCATTGGGACATATTGAAACTCCACCACAGCAATTTTATTATACACTCTGCGCGCTTGAGCTGTTTCATTAATTGAAAATCTTAAAATATATTTATTATCACTTAATTTTGACCAAGATTTCACAATTAAAAATGTTGTGTTTTTTTGTCCATACTTAATAGAAGGATTTAATTCATCATTTCTCAATAATTCATATGCTTTCTATGGAGTCTAGTAAAA
>JANQTT010000063.1 GCA_030731565.1 Rickettsiaceae bacterium
ACAATAGCCTGGGCCATTTTCGTTGCAATTTTAATATCTGACGAGGCACCAGATGTAACTTTTTCATGTCCGAATATGATTTCTTCAGCAACACGCCCTGCCATAGCGACAGCGATATCAGCTTTCATTTTTTCTAAAGCCATTGAAAATCGATCATTTTCAGGTAAACGCATCACCATACCAAGCGCTCTTCCTCTTGGTATAATAGTAGCTTTATGGATTGGATCAGACGCAGGACAATGCAGACCCACTAAAGCGTGGCCGCCTTCATGGTAAGCAGTGAGCTTCTTTTCATCATCAGACATAGCCATGGATTTTCTTTCAACCCCCATAAGGACTTTATCTTTTGCTTCTTCCATATCGCTCATGTCAACAAGCTTTTTACCGCGTCTTGCAGCAATCAGCGCAGATTCATTAACAAGGTTTTGTAGTTCCGCTCCAGAAAACCCCGGGGTTCCTCTAGCAATAATTCTAGGATCAATCTTATCAGAATATTTAATTTTTTTCATATGAACTTTGAGGATCTGTTCACGTCCAATTAAATCTGGATTAGAAACAGATATTTGCCTATCAAATCTACCCGGTCTCAAAAGCGCAGGATCCAGTACATCCGGTCTATTAGTAGCAGCGATGATAACGACTCCTTCATTTACCTCAAAACCATCCATTTCAACTAGCATCTGGTTTAATGTTTGCTCACGCTCATCATTACCACCGCCCAGACCGATTCCTCTGTGGCGACCAACTGCATCAATTTCATCAATGAATATAATACATGGGGCATTTTTCTTTCCTTGTTCAAACATATCACGAACTCGGCTAGCACCAACGCCCACAAACATTTCAACAAAGTCTGAACCAGATATACTAAAAAATGGCACATTAGCCTCGCCTGCAATTGCTTTTGCAAGCAGCGTTTTACCTGTACCAGGAGGGCCAATTAATAAGCAACCTTTTGGAATTTGCCCACCTAATTTCTGGAACTTTCCAGGGTTTCTAAGGAAATCTACAATTTCAGAAAGTTCTTCTTTTGCTTCGTCAATACCAGCAACATCACCAAAAGTGATCTTCGGACCTTTATCAGAAACCAACTTGGCTTTTGACTTACCAAAACCCATTCCCTTGCTACCGCCTTGCATTTGGCGCATAAAGAATATCCAAACCCCAATTAAGAGGATCATTGGGAACCAAGATACAAAAATGCTAAATAATGAGTTCATTTTTGTATCAGGAGGAGTAACATCTATATAAACCCCATTAATGCTCAGCTTGTCAATTAAACCTGGATAATCCGCTGAATAAGTAAAAAATGGAGTGCCATCGGCAAGCTTACCTTCGATATTTCTACCTTGAATTTTTACAGAAGTTACTTGTCTATCGTCAACTTTCGAGAGAAAATCGGAAAATGCTAATTTTTCGCTTCTGCTACCAATTCCATCGCCTTGCAGGGCATTAAAAGTCATGATCATTAAAACAAAAACAAAGATCCAAATTAAAATGTGCTTATTTTGATTATTCATTAATATTTCCTATAAATAATTTCCTACAACATACCAAAATTACTTAGGTAAAGCTATAGAAAATGGGTAAAACGTGAAACAAAAATTGGACTGAACACAATATCAATCCCAGAATCGCATTTAAAATTATCATAATAAGATATATGGGGGATTGCTACGATTTTTTCAAGAGTTTTAATAACAGGTAGTGTAAATAAAATATCTTTATGGTTATTCTTGCTTGATTCGCTAATTTCTTGAAAATCTAATTTGGTTTTTATCTTGATATAATCTTCCATATATAACCGACATATTTTAAACCCTTCAGCAGCAAAATCTTTTCCAACGTTAAACTGAAACCTATTATCCCAAACTACGCCATTTTTTAAATTAAGGCAATGGCTACTAATCTCACTTTTTTCCCTGTATATCAATAACTTATCAGCAAGTTTGCGTAAAATACATCCATGCAGGCTACAAGCAAAATTATTTCCAGAGTTGATTACTTCTAGCAACTTTTTAGTGCTCCTATATCTGGGAGTATTAGCGCTTCCACTAATAGAAGTCAAAACGAAATTTATTAGATAAACAGTTATTTCATAATCCAACTCTTGGTATAAATCTAAATTTACAAAAGCAAATCCGAGGTTATTAAACTCGACAGCCTCTGCAATTGCTTTTATAAATTTGTTATTAAACTCTCGAGCGGCTGCGTCAGCAATACTAGCTTCTACTTCAAGTTTTGCTTTAGCTTTTTCTGGCAAGGTTGCAATATATTTACGTACCCTATTCCGTTCATAAAAATCTAAACTATTAGATTCATCTTCCATCCAGCTAATAGAATTTTTCTTTAAGTAATCGATCAAGTTTTGCTTTTTAACATTATATAATGGGCGCAGAACTTGTATATTATTATAAAAGGTAGAATATGAGTTGCACAAACCAAGCACTCCGCTCTTTTTTCTTTTTCGCATAAAATAATTTTCTAGAAAATCATCATAATGGTGAGCAGTTAAAAGCTCGTTAATTCCAAGCTCATGACATTTTTTGCCCATCATTTCATATCTTGCTTTCCTAGCTCTTTCTTGGAGGGAGCTTTTTGTATTATCATGAAGCCAAGTTAGCCCTATAAACTCATGCCCCAAATCTAATACTGTTTTCTTAACAAATTCTATTTCTTTATCTGATTCTTCTCTTAGCCGATGGTTTACAGAAAAAACAACTAACCTTACTAGATTTTTTTTAGCCCATTTTGATGCCAAGAATAAAAGCGCAATGGAATCTGAGCCGCCAGAAACAGCTAAGGCGACTCCCGAAGAAATCGCCTTATCAAAATTCTGATTCATAAAATCATCGAATTGCTTTTGTAGCATTACTCAAAGATACCTTGCATGGCAAATCTTTCAATTGTATTATCAAGATTAACTAAAAGTTCTTTACGAATTTGGTTCTTATCTTCAATCTTTTTATTGTCTTTACTCAAAGTAATTTTACCTTCGGAAGCTTCCTTTACCAATTCATCAAGAATTTGCTCTTTAGTATTTTTACCATTCATATATTTAATTGCAAATTTATCAAATAAATTAATTGAAATAGGTAAATGTGATGGATTCGTAACCCAATTATTAGTTGTTTTCTCAACTTGATGCTGCACTAACTTACTAACATTTGGCTTATCAAGTTTTATCTTTTCTTTATCCCTATTTTGCAAGTGGATATCCATGTAACCTTTAATTACTAAGTTCATACAATTTTTTACTAGCTCAGCTTCTATCAGCTCTTTGTTGTTTCCTTTTAAGAGCTTATCCGCTTTGTTTATAAGATCTTTGAATGCAAGTGGATAACCTTTATTTTCGATCAATACATAAAACGCAGCTTTTAAAGCAGGAGAAGTTGTACTAATGAATTGTTCTTTATCACCTTTGAAATAAAATTTCATAAGCTCGTTATTTTCAATAACCGCATCTTTAAGAAGTTTCTCTGCAGAAATATCCAGAGATATAGCAAAATTTCTAATGCTATCATTATTTAAAGATCTATTTAGCCTAATATCATTATGACATAATAA
>JANQTT010000064.1 GCA_030731565.1 Rickettsiaceae bacterium
TAATAATTGTACTGCGTGCAAGAATGTTTTGCTAGGTACAAAAATATTAGAGTTTGTTTGTATCATATAAATATTAGTTGTTTATATAATATTTTTCTATGTTATTTAAATAAAGTTATATTCAATATACCAACCAATCCTTGAGTTTAGAATATCTATTGGAACTTTTCGTATCTTTTATTGCCATAGATAATGCTTTTTTCTGACCAATTACAATTACAAGCTTTTTTCCTCTAGTAACAGCTGTATATATTAGATTGCGCTTAAGCATTAAATAACTTTGCATAGTAATAGGTACTATGATTGCAGGATACTCAGAGCCTTGTGATTTATGTATGGTAGTTGCGTAGGCCAGGGTGATTTGGTCTAAGTCTGCATATTCATAAATTACTTCATTACCATAGAAGTTGATTACTACTTCTTGCTCTTCTTGATTGATTCCTGTAATTACTCCAATATCTCCATTATAAGTATCTTTGTCATAGTTATTTTCTGTCTGCATTACTTTATCTCCTGCAGCAAAAGTTTGACCAAATTTTACAATACCATCGCTATAATTAGGATTAAGCACTTTTTGCAATTCAACATTAAGAGATCGAGCTCCGCTTCCGCCTCTTTGCATAGGGCAGAGTAATTGAATGTCATGTATGGGGTCTAGTTTGAACTTTTTAGGTATTCTATCAGAAGTGATAGCAATAATCTTATTAATAATATCGTCTCCAGGATCGGCCTGTATAAAATAAAAATCAGTTCCATCTACAGGATTATCTAATTTAGGTAATATTCCTTTATTGATATTATGAGCATTAGTAATAATATCACTTGTGGCAGCTTGGCGAAAAATCTGAGTTAGCTTTATTGTGGTTATTACATTAGAGCTAATAATATCTTTTAATACTTGCCCAGCGCCAACAGAAGGCAATTGATCTACATCCCCAACAAGCAATAATCCAGCATGATCTGGAAGGGATTTTATTAGCGAATGAAACAGTGGTACATCAATCATAGAGCTTTCATCTACAATAAGGTAATCACATGCTAATTTATTATCTTCATTATACTTAAATCCGCCTTGTGTTGGGTCAATTTCTAGTAATCTATGTATAGTAGTTGCTCCTAATCCAGTCGTTTCGCTAAGACGTTTTGCAGCTCTGCCAGTAGGCGCACATAATTTAATATTTAACTGTTTTGATTCTAATATTTTAAGCAGAGTTCTAATTAAAGTAGTTTTACCAGTACCTGGGCCACCAGTAATTACCATTAGTTTTTCTGATAGAGCTTGAACAACGGCGTCTTTTTGATTATCTGCTAATTTTATATCAAGTTCTTTCTCTATTTGAGGAAGAAGATCAAGTGCATTGTTATCACCCCAATCAATATTAGAATTCTTAATCGATAATAGCAACTTGGCTATTTGTTGTTCATAAAAGTGATAACTTGCTAAAAATACACATGTTTTATCATCAATAACATCACAAATTATAGTTTTTGCAGAAATTTCTTGTTCAATAGCAATATCTATCAGGCTTTTATCTATTTCCAATAGTTTTATACTATTTTCTATTAGAGTTTCTTGAGGAAGACCGCAATGACCATTAGAAGTTGCTTCAAGCAATAAATGCGATAGCCCAGCCCTCGCTCTGATTAAAGAGTTTTTTTCAATTCCTAAGTTATTGGCTATGGTATCAGCAGATATAAAACCAATACCTCTAATATCTTTAGCTAATTGATATGGATTTCTTGAAACAATAGAGATAGCATCTTCGCCATAAGTTTTAAATATTCTAGTTGCTCTTGTTGTTCCAACCCCATGCGATTGCAAAAAAATCATTATCTCTCTAACGACTTTTTGGTCTTTCCAGTTGTTGCATATACTATTTGCTCTTACTTTACCTACTCCATCTAGTGTAACCAATAACTCAGGCGTTTCTTCAATAACACTAAATACTTTATCACCAAATTCACTAACCAGCTTTTTAGCAAAATGAGGACCTATGCCCTTTATCAAACCAGAACCTAAATATTTCTCTATCCCTTCTAAAGTATCAGGAGGAAGAGCTTTTAGAAAATCAGCTTTAAATTGTTTTCCATAATTACGATCGTTATGCCAGATACCGCTGCATTTAATATACTCACCAACTGACAGAGTAGGGGAGCTACCAGTTACAGTAACAAGATCTTTATGACCCTTGACCTTAACGCGCAGAACACAAAAACCATTATCTTCATTGTGATATGTAATTCTTTCAATATTTCCAGATAAGTATTCTTTTGGTATTTGGGGATTCATTGCGTGTTACATGGGTAATATATTAATACTTATTTGAGCCTAAATATACTATGCAATCTGATCTATTTAAGATTCAGAGAGTATTTTCGGGTTAGATAACATACTGCCTAATTCTGTAAGTATTATATCTTGAGCAATATTGGCTCTTTGCTTTGAGTTAACATTAACAATTAATTTATCTTTGTCTAGTTTTATTCCAGCAAAGATGCTACGATCACAATTATCATTGACTGCTGGGGTTTTATCATCTAACCATAACCAAGTATTTCCTTCTTCGCACCCCTCATCAAATTTAAACTTTGGAATAAACCTAAGTGCTTGACGTACTTTATCTCTAGGGACTGTTAAGTCAAACTCTACGATACAAGGATGCCATGGGTTGCCATCAGCATCTAGTACTTCTTGATTATCGGCGTAATTAGCGTAATGCAAATACCAGGTTTCAAGTATTTCTTTAGACCACATCTTTTTAGCCAACAATTGATTATGCTTGGTATCTTCAATGATTTCATTATCACCAAATAATTGCATCGCTAAAGGGTTTTGCATTGCGCCCATAATATTACGAATCACAGAAATGCATTCTTTAACTAGCTGCTTAGGTATTTCAAAGCAAACTGCTGACAATATATGCTTACTATTTTTGCTAGTAGGAGGCATTTTAAGTACACGAGTAGCAAGATATGTTCCCTTAGGTATTCCGCTATTACTTAATGATTTGTCAAATACCACAATATTAGGAGCTTTTTTCTCTACCTGACACTGTAACGTAACGGCGCTACCCGCTTCTACTGATATTACCTTATAGATACTCATATATGAGTTATTCAGGGCCTTTAGATATTTTTTCTCCGCTGCTGTGAACCATGTTTTATATTCTTTTAGTAGATAATCTATACAATTCCACGTTTTTCCGTAAAGAGGGTAGTCATTTGTAATACAAAACTCTAATGCACTAGAGAACATAACATCAGATGTGTTCACATCAACTGTGTCTGTAATATCTTCTAATATTTCAGGGGTAGAAATAACTTTAGGGCCATTATCATAATAATCATCTACATCCATGATTTCTTGCAAAAAACTATTAATATAGCTATCAAGAGCTGTAAAATATTTGATCTCAATCTTTGATATATATTCCAGCAATTTATCTAAATGCATAATACTTACATCTCAGATATTTAGTACGCCACGATACAAATCGATAAGGGTATCTTCTTCAGCTAAAGCATCTTTATCTTTTTGTTTAAGTTTTAGAACGTGCT
>JANQTT010000065.1 GCA_030731565.1 Rickettsiaceae bacterium
ATTTACTATCTCCTTTTAAAACCATAAATAATGATATACTGCTTGTCTCAAGAGGATGGATACCACAAAGCACAAAAGACGATTTTTCTAAATATGAACAACATACAGAAACTATAAAAATTATCGGTATTACGTTGCCTAATGAAAAAAAGAGTTTCCTTGTACCTGAAAACGATAAAGAAAAAAATATCTGGTTTAATATTGACCTGAATATGGCACAAGAAGTCGTTGGAACAAATGTTACTAATTTTTACCTAATGCAAATTGATAGTCAAGATTTGCCAAATGGTGGAAAACCATTATCTACAAATCACTTAAACAAAGTTCGCAACGATCACATGGAATACGCAATCACTTGGTATAGCCTTGCTGCTTGTCTCTTTATTTTGTTTTTAATTTATGGTCGGAAAAAAGGTGCCTAAGCGAGCGCTTTACAATTGGTATAGTAATTTTACGTTTATGCTCTAAAGCAAAGTCATTTATTATTTTTACTGACTCTATTATTGCTGGAAATTCACGTGGTAGTACCCTAATCAGGAAATTTACAACTTCATTACTAATAACAACTGAGTAATTAGAAAATAACTTAAATATCAGCATTTGCATCATCTCATCGTCAGGCTGCTGTATGCTGATTAAATTTACTGATTTCATTCTAGATGCTAAATCTGGTAATTTTATTTCAGGTAGAGCTCTACAGGTGACTAGTAAATATTTTTGATTTTCCAAGAGTAAATTAAATATATGTAAAAATTTTTCTTCATTCCAACTAGAGTCAAAATCTTCAATGATAAAAGAACGATGATTGTCGAGTATATTCTCAGTTATTTCATGCATCTTTTTTATAAGTAATGCGTCTGTATTTTTAGCCCATTTTTTTGCTAAAAATGTTTTACCAGAAGCCTTAGGACCTTGAATAATTAGAGCGCGAGGATATGGATCAACTCCCCAATGATTTTGCCAATTATCAATCACGCGACATGCTAGCGAGTTAGAGCCCGATTCAATAAACTCATCTGAATCATAAGCATCGCTACTTGCAAACGAAAATGCTATTTGTTGCATGAGTTATTTACCAAAGCTCCTAATTCTTATACATTTTACTAGATTTATAATAAGCTATGATGTGCGCTAATAGCACTTTAACTATTCCAGCTATTGGTATAGCAAAAACCACTCCTATAAACCCTAATACACTGCCAGCAGCAAAGACTGCAAATATAATCCAGACTGGATGCAAACCTATTCTGTCGCCAATTATCTTAGGAGCAAGAATATAACCTTCAACTGCATGCCCAACTATGTATAAAATTATAACATAAAGCAGCTCGATGCCCGCACCAAAAGTAAAATAACAACTAATAGTGACCATAAGAATTGAAATCATTGCTCCTATAAATGGAATAATAATTAAAAAACCAGATAGAACCCCAAGCAGTAAAGCTAAATCGAGTCCAATAAGATTTAATCCAAGGACATAATAAAACGAGAGCAATAAACATATATTAAGTTGTCCTCTTATGTACGCAGACAACAGCTCATTAATTGATATAAAAATTTCTCTAACTTCACTTTTCCCGCGCATAGGCAATATAGACTCGACACTACTAACAATTTTAGGCCAATCTCTTAGGAAATAATATAGTATAACCGGAACAAGCGCTACTATTGTAAAAAAATTAATTGTTGCAAGCGTATATTGCCAAATATGATTGGCAAAACTTGCAAACATAGAAAATGCACTATCTAGAAAATTGTGAGCAGCTTCTGTAATTTTATTAGCAAGTTCAGGGTTTACTTCATTTAGTTTTTCTGACCACATAGATATTCCTGCATCAAAGTTGCCTTTATATTGAGGAATTTTTTTTACAAAAATTGCTATCTGCTGGTAAATAATTGGAACTATTAAAACTATAATTGCAATAAATCCACTAAAGAAAAGGGTAAATACTCCAAATGTTACCGCCCCTCTTGGAAGCTTTAACTTATGGCAATTCGCGTCTATTACAGGTTGTAATAGATATGCAAATATAAAAGCTATTACAAATGGCGCTAATGTATTTGAAATTAAATATATAAAACTACAAGCAATTATTAGTACAACGCTCCAGAAAGCTAGCCTAAACATAAAAATCCACCTTTATTAACAGTATCTAATAGTAAAGCAAAAAACATTCATGACCAACTTTTTTTACATGAAATTTATTTCTCCCTATTTTTTGCAAAACTTCTAAAGCATATTACCAAACAAAACTCTTTTAGGCACCCTTCTTAATATCTATTAAATTATACAATTTTCCGTGAATCTTATAGCTTAAGCCATTAAGGTACAAACCCTCAGCAAGCTCATACTCACTTACTGATATATAAATAATGATTTTATATTTGTTATCGTGCTCACGTTCAATTGCAAAATTATCGATCTGAGGGACTTGTTCGAGTTTTGAAATAACAAGATTAAGCTCTTCCTCATCAAACGCATCAAAATTCATTATTATTGTTTTTTCACCGTCTGTATCAACAGGCAACGGTTTATCATTTGTTACCGCTTCAGGTGCTACAATTCTTAAAACACCATAATCATCAATGACCTTATCAATCACTAAGTCTACAATATATGGAATATCTTCCCACGAGCTTAGATCGTACTCTTCTTCAATAATTTTTGGTTCTTCGTCATGACCTCGTAAATATTTTTTGATATGTAAAATACTAGCACCCGTTCTTCTATTGGTAAAAAACTCAGCGGTAATAATCATTACGTTCTTAAATAATTTATCATAAAATATTCTAACAAAATCTTCATATTTCAGCTCTAGTAAATTTGCTTCAGTAATTTTATCTGATAAAAACAAGGTTTTTTCTGGGTAATATATTTTGTGGGCATCTAAGCCTTTTCTTGCATCATGCCAAAAATCATTCCACCTTTTATCGCTATTCCAGATATTCAACGTTCTGCTTTTTTTAAACACTGGAAGAACTATAGTTTCATAGAACAGTTCATTAATTTTTGCATCCCCATATTCTAGCAAGAGGCTAAATATTTTTCCTTTTTCATAAGCGTAAGTTACAGTAGCACTATATTTCTCGAGCAAGCTGATTTCATTTAAAATTATCTTCGGAGTAAAAGCAGTTTTTATTCTATGATAAGGAATTTTTTGAAGTCCGTCTGTTGGAATTTTAAATTTATTTGCGAGTAAATACAGAGCTCTTTGCATCCCTTGCTCATGAGCCCTGATTTTTGCTTCATATTTATTATTACCTGAAGCCTCAATATATATTTCTGAAATTTCACTCTCATTCGCTTGTGAAATTGTGCTAGCGAAAACCACAATAGAAAATGTGAATAAATATGCCATTAACAAAAATGGCATATTTACTGCAACACTATTACCACTCTGTTTCTTACTATTTTGCATTAATGGATTTTCATCTTATTATTTAGTCGCCTTAGCAACAGTTACCGCC
>JANQTT010000066.1 GCA_030731565.1 Rickettsiaceae bacterium
GGCTAGGACCTAGGTTTGGGGATAAAACTATTTGTTTTTCTAATTCTTCAATTCTTTTCTGTAGGTCTTGATTAAGCCTTCTAGCATTTTCCAACTCCTCAGTTATTATGTTATTTGATTGTTTTTGCAAACCGTTTTCCTTCTGCAACTGTAAAATTTGTTCTTCGAGCAAAGTTTCTGAGTTTGCAAGCTGACTTTTTAATTGATTAAGTTCTTTTCGATGTTTTATAGTTTCGCTTAACTTAGAGAATTGCGGGCTACTTGATAGATAAAATTGTTCCGGAATTTCTTCTTCCTGCTTCTTTTTTACCTTAGGATTTTTAAGTAATTCTTTATGTTCTTTTTGTAACTCTCCAAGCATTTCTTCTTCTTGATAGAGTAATTTTTGTGCATCTTTAACTTTATTTTCCTGTATTTCTAGACTTTTCTTTACAGAATTTATTTCATTAACTATTTTATCTATTGCGGCAAGCCCTGGATTCTCTGCTTCCACTAGTTTATTATGTATTTCCTTTTCTCTTTGTAGAAGTAAATGCCGTTTTTTTGCTAATTCTTCGACTATTTCTTGAGGTATTTGGTCTATTTCATAAACCGTAGATTTCAGTTCTTTTAATTCTTCTAGTCTTATTTTAAGAGAACCCTCTTCTTGTTCTAGTAAGGTTATGTTTTCTACCTTTTCCTTTTTTTTAGCATTGCCGTGCAATATTAAAGAATTCAGAAAATCTTTTGGCTCCATTTCGGCTTTGTTTGATTCCTGAATTAAATTCTGAGCAAAATCATTTAGGCTTTCTCTGTTTTCTCCTGCGCTACTTAATTTCTGTGTAAGGCTTTGTTCTTCCTCAAATATTAGATCATCTAAAATAGCCTCTTTATGGTCAATTTCACTTTCTCGTTTTATTTTGTGAACAATATCATTAATTAACCTTTGGTCTTGGCTATTTTCTGACGCAATTTGGGACAAATCATTTAAATTATCTTTTACTAATTTTATCAAACTTATTTTATGATCTGCTTCTGCTATATCGATAAACAGCGCCTCTTTTTGCTGTAATCCCTTAATTGTCTCATTGGCCTCATTGTATTCTTTAGTTTGCTCCTCCATTACGGAATTAACATCTGCCAACTTTGTTTCTACTTCTTCTATCATTGCGCTAAAAGTATTAGCTATAGTCTGCTCTTCCTGGACGTTTAGATCTGATTTTTGCTTTTTAATAGTTTGGCGCTCATCCTCTAGAAGATCAAATTGTTCTTTTACTTCTTGATTTTGGAGAGTTAGTTCTTTTTCTTTAGATGTTAACTGTTTTTTTAATGACTTACGTGTTTCAATTGCTTTTTTCAGTTCTTCCTCATGCTTAACTACGTTTTCCATAGTTTGTTCTAATTCTTTTAGAACTACCGCTTCTGATCTACTGGACTTTGACATATATTACCCCTGTCTTTAAATATTGAACACACATCTATAAAGTATTAAAATATTATTTTATCTTAAATTAAGACAAGAAGTCGAATAAAAAAACTATCAACAAACAAATTATAGATATTAAAAAAGAGATTCTATCGCATTTTTTGCCATATTGAGAAAATATATGGAAGTATATTGAGGTAAAAAAGCGTTGTAATACCATTCTATATTGCGCTTAAATTATAGGCAAACATCATCTTATTGCAGCAATTTCTTTTTTAAAGCTATCGATATCATTTGAGTAAAGCAAAGGGAGAATATCAAGTATTTTATAGATAGTAATTGTCATTATCACCTCTTCATCTTTAGTAAATTTACCAAGGACAAAATCTGAAATATCATATCTTGGATCTTCCGGACGGCCTACTCCGATTCTAATTCTATGATAATTAATTCCTATATTATTATCGATTGATTTAAGCCCATTATGTCCTCCATGCCCACCACCAACTTTGTACTTTACTTTTCCTAATGGTATATCAACATCATCGTGAATAACGATTATATCTTTAGGTGCCAGCTTATAAAATGTTGCAAGGGATGCAACAGAAGCCCCTGAAAGGTTCATAAATGTATTTGGTTTGCATAAAATCAGCTTACCAAATTCTGTATCACCGCTGGCAATATTTGCATTAAATTTTGCTTTTGTATTCCAAAAAAAATTATAGCGGTCAGATAATAAATCTGCCGCTATAAATCCAATATTATGCCTAGTATTACTGTATTTGGCGCCTGGATTCCCAAGTCCAACTATCAGATACATTATTTTCCTTCAGCTTTCTTTGTTTCTTTTCCTTCAGGCTTTCCTTCATTATCAGAATCTTCAGCATCAGTCTTACCTCTTTTCCCAATAATTGAAGCAATTACAAACTCTGGATCGCCGATAAGCTTAGCTCCTTCAGGAAGTTTCGCTTCTTTAGCCTTCAAAGAAGTACCGATTGGCATATTTGTTACATCAATTTCGATCTTTCTTGGAAGATTGTCCACCGGGCAAAGAAGTGTTAAGCTTCTTTTTACGGTATTAAAATAGCCGCCTCTTTTTATACCAATACAGTTGTCTTTATTAGCATAAACAATAGGCACTTCCATTTTCTGTATTTTATTTTCAAGAAAAACAAAATCAGCGTGATGAACTATTTCCGTTACAGGATGCAAATCTACAGTTTTTGGCAGCACTTTAAATTTCTTCTGCCCAATTTCAAACTGGATCACTTGAGAAATATATTGCGGTTTTCTGTAATATTTTGTTAGCTCTTTTTCTTCAACAGCAATTGACATTGGTTCTTTGCCTGCGCCATAAATAGTTGCCGGCACCATACCTTTTTCTCTTAAAGCTCTCGATGCTCCAGTCCCTAATTCTTCGCGCATTTCAGCTGCAAGAGTTAATACTTCACTCATTATATCTCTCCAAAAATTCTAAGTTGGGCCATATTAAAGACCATTTTCAAGGCCACAATATATAACTTTACGTCAGGTAATTCAAGCGTTTTTTGTAAAAATGTATAAAATGAAAAACTTATATAGCTGAATTAAATATTATATAGCGAGTTTTAATCAATTTTGCTATAGTTGCTAGTCACAACCAAATTAGCAAAAAATTACAAACAATTAAATACCGATGGCAATATTTAGCTTAGTATTCTTTAAAGTGCTTTCATCACTATTGAGCGTAGTTATAGGCTTTATAGCTGGTAAATATTCAGAAGTTCAAAAAGATAGTATAGCTTCACTTCTATTTTATTTCGTAGCACCTATAGTATTTTTTGCCATACCTACTAGTGCAGATTTAACGTTTTCATCTCTAGGTATAACGCTTCTTACTTTTACATTATGTACAATCCTCGGATTTTTTAGCTATTGGTTATATGGCAAAATCTGGCAAGACTCTCATCGAAATATCTTAGCACTATCAGCCGGAACCGGTAATGGCGGATATGTGGTTTTGCCGGTAGCAACTGTTTTGTTTGATGATTATACCTTGAG
>JANQTT010000067.1 GCA_030731565.1 Rickettsiaceae bacterium
TGCATAAATAACTTCCATAACGTCAGCAAGTTCGGTTATTAAATCTTCTTTAGAATTTGCATCATGCACCTCTTGCGCCTCTTCAATTATTTTCTTTTTTAGCGCATCTAAGTAATCTGGTTCTGATAGCGAATTGCTATAAATAAAAACGCCCTCATTTTTCATACGCGGCGGTATTTTGCTGCGGATTAATTTATCAAATTGATACCTTTTCATTTAACTAACTTTACTTTCAATAAGTTTGATAGTATCAGCAATTCCATACAATTTAAAGAACGATCCAAGCCTTGGTCCTTGGGTTTGTCCTAAAAGTATTTGATATATTTCTTTAAAGAAATCTCGTAAATTCTCGTAGCCAGCTTCTCTGCCTATTGCATAAATCTCATTTTGGATCTCTTCGCCAGTTTCACTGCCAGACAAATTACTTAGCATATCCGAAATTTGTTTTAGCAACATTTTATGCTTCTCGTCAGCAACCAAATAATCTTTCTTGCTTTTTACAAAATCATTATAATAATTCACCGCATAGCTTGTCATATGATCAAGGTAAGCAGCCTTCTCCGGAGTAGCTTCCGGCGCATATTGGCTGATAAATCCCCACAATACAGACTTATCTTCTGGATTACATACAGAGGCAAGGTTAAGTAGCAAACTAAAGCTGATACCATATGTTTCCACAACAGGAACATTTCCATGATGGATATGATATACAGGATTTTCTAATTTCTTCTGTATGTCTGCTTCAGCATGATATTTTTTATTAAATGTAATATACTCATCTACGCTTTTTGGTAATACGTCAAAATGTAAACGTTTTGCTTTAGCGGGAGACTGGAACATAAATAAGCTCATGCTTTCAATTGGCGCATAATGCATCCACTCATCAACAGAAATACTATTTCCTTTTGATTTAGAGATTTTGCTCCCTTCCTCATCTAAAAACAGTTCGTAAAAAAACTGAACTGGGGGCGTGCCTTCCAGGATCTCGCATATCTTACTATAAATTTCGGCATTTGGCCTATGATCTTTGCCATACATTTCATAATTAACATCAAGAGCGGCCCAGCGCATACCAAAATCAGGCTTCCATTGTAATTTACAATGACCGCCAGTAACCGGAACTTCAACCAGTTCTCCTAATTCATTTCTATAGAAAACACTCTGGTTTTCTAAACTCAGTTTTTCTATTGGCACTTGAAGCACAACCCCTGTATCAGGGCATATAGGCATAAATGGTGAATAAGTTTTTTTGCGCTCCTCTCTGAACGTTGGCAACATTAGATTCATTATATCGTCATATTTTTCGATCGCTTTAATCATCATATGATCAAACATTCCTGATTTATAGCATTCAGTTGCGCTGTAGAATTCATATTCAAAATTAAATTTATCAAGAAATGAACGTAGTTTGGCATTCATATAATGACCATAACTTTCTTTGGTTCCATAAGGATCTGGGATAGCGCTTAATGGTTTTCCTAAATGCTCAACAAGCATTTCCTGATTTGGTATATTACCAGGGATTTTACGAAGACCGTCCATATCGTCTGAGAAACAAATTAACCGCGTTGGTATGCTACATAACTTTTCAAATGCTTTTTGAACCATAATTGTCCTGGTAACTTCTGCAAATGTACCAATATGTGGCAATCCTGATGGGCCATAGCCAGTTTCAAATAAAACATAACCTTTCTGAGGCGTTTTACCACCAATTGCATCGTAAATCCTTTTTGCTTCAACACAAGGCCAGGCTTTTGAGTTAGATATCTCATCAAAACTTATTGTCATAATATAATTGTATGTTTAAGATTAGCTTGAAGGTCTTTTATAGGCTAGCAGAGTATTACGAATATTAAATTATGTCAATTAAACTAAAAGATCCTTATATATTACTGCTACTATTTGCAAGCTTTGGGCTTGTTTTTGCTTATATAGTCGAATATATAATGGAATTACCTGTATGTCCTTTATGCATATACCAAAGATTTCCATATTTAATTTTGATAGTTTTATCAATCATCTCTATATCCGGGCAAAGTAAATTAAATAAATATTATATTATTACTATTGTACTTGCTATTTTCCTTGCTTCTTACCATACAGGAGTTGAAAGAGGAATATTTGAAATGTCTGGCTTTTGCAAGCCGCTAGTTAAAATTAGTAATAATATGTCCGTATCGGACTTTACTAAAATGCTATATAATGCGGGTGAGATCGGACAGTGCAACAAACCTGCGTTAGTAATATTTGGTTTATCTATGACAGAATGGAATTTGCTTTTCAATCTGTTCTTGCTTACAATATTCATAAAATATAGAAATTTTCGAAGTAATTAAAATGCCAAGGCCTTATTATCCCAATAATAAAAAGATTCAGGAGATCATACGCGTTGATCATGCCGGTGAATTTGGAGCCAAGCGTATATACGAAGGACAAATTGACCGTACAAAAAATATAAGCGATAAAAAGTTAATAAAACATATGCTGGATCAAGAAGCAGAGCATTTAGAGTATTTTGATAGCCAAATAAAAGCTGGAAATGCGCGTCCAACAGCACTCATGCCTATATGGAATGTGCTTGGTTATGCCCTTGGAGCGCTAAGTGCAAAATTAGGCAACGAATCAGCTATGCTTGTTACGCAAAGTATTGAGGAAGTAATTGTTGACCACTACCAAGAGCAAATAAACTATCTGGAAAGTTCTAAGAATAATGAGCAACTACTTACAAAAATCAAAAAATTTAAACAGGACGAGGCCGATCATATTCACATTGCACTCGAGAATAATAGCACAAACGCACTACTACATAATACAATGTCAGTAATCATAAAAACATTTTGTAGGACAGCTATATTTCTATCAAAAAGGCTTTAACCAATTTATTAAAGTAAGATAAGTTATAAAAACTAAAATTCAGGAATAATATGCGATTAATGTTAATGAGACATGCCGAAACAGAAAAGGGGTATGAAAAAGAGGATTTCAAAAGGTTGTTAACTGACCTTGGTAAAAAAGAGGCAGCGCAAGCTGCAGATTTTCTGCACAACTATAGAATTGACAAAATGTTAGTATCTTATGTTAAAAGAACAATGCAGACATCCAATATTATTTCTGAGAAAGTAGCAGCTGAGGAATCAGAGATAGTTAGTGAATTATACGATGGTGATGAAAATAATATAGTCAATCTCATCGCATCTCAAGAAGACCGCCATAAACACCTATTATTAATCGGGCATAATCCATTAATTTATAATGTAGCTATGTCCTTGGCAAATAGTAATTCAGATAAATATAATATGTTAATATCAACTTCAATGCCAACTGCCCGTATAATTGTTATTGATTTTCCCAACATGGATAATTGGAAGGGAATTTTAACGCAAAAAGGTGATATTATCAAAATATTCACACCAAGCCTATAA
>JANQTT010000068.1 GCA_030731565.1 Rickettsiaceae bacterium
TTTTAGAATAATACCATTTACTAGATAAATTTAATCATTAAAAAGAACTAAAAGACTATACATCGTTATTTAATTTGGATATAGGACAGGAGCGATTAGTTAGAAATTGTGTAAAAATATAAGCTATAGGGTGACGTCTTGATATCATACTAACGTCATCCCGAACTTGTTTCGGGATCTCGCTGAGTATATTAGATCCTAAAACAAGTTCAGGATGACGTATGAGGAGCGCGCAGGATGATAACCCACATAGCTTATATTTTTATACAATTTCTAACAATGTCCCATTCGCAAAGTGGATGCTTCTATGATAAAATTAAGTTAATTATTTCTTATCCTCGTCTCCAGAATTATCATCTTTTTTTTCTTCTTCATTCATAGCTGATTTAAATGATTTTAGTCCTTTTCCCAAATCGGACATAACGTTCGGCAATTTTCCCGCCCCAAAAAGCAGCAGGACAATTAGCAAAATTACTAATAACTGAAATAAACTGATACCCATATTTTCTAAAACCTATTTAATGGAATTATTTTTTATACGTTAATAATAAACAAGGCTAAGTGCATTAGCCAGCTATCTTTTTATAAGTATTTAATCGTTTAAAATTTCTATACTATGTTTATAATTCGATATAAGTTTTTTTAGCAACTCAATATCATCGATTGTGCCATACCACTCAGACCTAAAACTATTCCATTTCAACCCTAAACTTCTAATCTGATCGCGCATCCCTTTTTCAGGCTGAGTTTCAAAGCTAAGTATAACAGGAATTGATTCTTTCTGTTCCCGGTTTAATGCCTTATCTCCCTTTACAATCCAAGCCGCCATTACGAGCTCATCTTGTTCTAAGTCTTCTTTTATTGCAAGTAGAGCACCGTACAAAGCATTATTAGGCAAATGCCCTAAACCCGCTTTTACAACTAATCCTCCAGTTTCAATTAAGTGCCGAGTTTTGGCCTTTCTTTCTCTAAGCTTTAATTTTACTTCTTCTGAATTCATTATAGCCTTTTTAAGATTTTTTGTAATTAATTTATTCTGACAGGCATATCAAGAATAATACAATTTTATTGGAATTTTAGCCAGAGTTCTTTTTCTAAAAAGAAGCTAGGCCTTTAATGCACCTTGTTCTTACAAAGTTTCCGAAAGTCACGGGATATTTTAGTTGCACAAGGATAAGAAATATATAAATGGTGACCCCTACGGGAATCGAACCCGTGTTTTCACCGTGAAAGGGTGACGTCCTAACCGCTAGACGAAGGGGCCATAAATTGCTATGGGCCACACCTTTATACAGTTACTTGAAATATTTTGCAAGGAAATTTTGTAAACAATTCAGGTATTGTCAGATAATAGCTGGCAAATATGTTTATTGGACAGAAAAGTAATTAAATTAAATAAATAAATACGCGAGATTAATGCTTTTAGTAAGACGAACTATGGATAAAATCTTAAAATGACTTTAAAATGCCTAGGCGCTGCCTTAGGTAGCGCCTAATTTGCTATAACCCTAGGCTAACTTTTTGTGCCTATATTTAGGATTTTTTGTATCTTCACCCGCTATGTTTATCATATAATTATGGTAATCTTCATAGTTACCTTCAAACCAAGTTGCACTACCGTCTTTGTCATATGCAATAATATGAGTAGCAATACGGTCAAGGAACCATCTATCGTGGCTAATTACAAATACACATCCTGCAAAATCTAAAATGGCATCTTCAAGGGCTCTAAGAGTATCAACATCTAAATCATTCGATGGCTCATCGAGCAGTATAACATTTGCTCCCTCTTTTAACAGTTTTGCAAGGTGTACACGGTTTCTCTCGCCCCCTGATAATTGCCCCACTTTTTTTTGCTGCACTGCACCTTTAAAATTGAATGCAGAACAATAAGCTCGGCTTTTTACTGATGCATCTCCTAACTCCAGCACCTCTAAACCTTCAGAAATTTCTTCCCAAACTGTTTTATTATCATCAAGATGATCACGCGACTGATCGACATACCCAAGCTTTACAGTATCACCAATATTAATGCTCCCAGAATCAGGTTTAATTTTTCCAGTAATCATATTGAATAATGTTGATTTACCCGCACCATTTGGACCAACTATTCCGACAATTGCACCTGGTGGAACTCTAAAACTAAAATCTTTTAGCAAGTCTTGATCCGTAAATTTTTTAGATAGTTTGTCAACTTCAATTACTAAATCGCCAAGCCTTGGACCATTTGGCACAATAATTTGCGCAACGCCATTTCCTACATCGCGTTTTTTATTTAGTAATTCTTGATATGCATTGATTCTAGCCTTACTTTTTGACTGACGCGCTTTTGGAGATTGCCTAATCCACTCGAGTTCGTGTTTCAGTTGCTTCTGACGATCACTTTCTTCTTTTTCTTCACCAGCTAATTTCTTTTGTTTCTGTTCAAGCCATGAAGAATAATTCGAGTGCCAAGGAACACATCTACCGTGATCTACCTCTAGGATCCATTCGGCTACGTTATCTAAAAAATATCTATCGTGCGTGATTGCAACGACTGTTCCTTTATAAGCTTTTAAATAGTTCTCAAGCCAAGAAACAGACTCTGCGTCTAGGTGATTTGTTGGATCGTCGAGAAGGATCATGTCTGGATTTTCTAGCAATAATTTACATAAAGCGACTCTTCGCTTCTCTCCGCCAGAAATTTTTGTAACATCAGCATCTTTAGGAGGACAACGCAGAGCATTCATAGCTATCTCAATCTCACGCTCAATACTCCAACCATCACATACATCAATTTTTTCCTGGAGGTCAGCCTGCTTTGCCAATAAGTCATTCATCTCATCATCAGTCATTTCTTCAGCAAATTTAGCACTCACTTCATTGAATTCATCAATAAGAGCTTTCTTTTCAGCTAAACCATCCATGATGTTTTCAAATACATTTTTATTTGGGTTTAGTTGCGGTTCTTGAGATAAATAGCCAATTTTTACCCCATCAGCAACAAAGGCCTCACCTTCATATTCTTTATCAATTCCAGCCATAATTTTCATTATAGTAGACTTACCAGCTCCATTATGCCCGATAATCCCAATTTTTGCTCCTGGCAAGAATGATAGCCACGTTTCTTTTAGAATTTCTTTTCCGTTAATAGACTTGGTTAAGCCTTTCATTACATACACATATTGATATGACATTTATCTATTCCTTTTTTATAATATAATTTATTATATACCAATTTTTTAGATTAAATAGTACAAGGCGAGGAGCGAAGCCTATAATAGTAGGTGAGCGAGGAGTAACGCCGTAATATTTAATCTAAAGAATTGGTATTAAATTTTCATCCCAGACTTTGCCCAGTCTGCGTTGAATTTTGCTAGACCTTGATCAGTTAAATCATGGTTAACCAGCTGTGACAATAATTTGCCCGGTATTGTTACTACATCAGCACCACAAATAGCAGCTTCTGAAACATGTTCGAGCGTCCTAATCGAGGCAGCTAATATTTTAGTTTTAAATCCGTAATTATCGTAAATAACCCGGATATCTTCTATTAACTGCATACCATCAGAGCCTATATCATCTAGCCTTCCTATAAAAGGTGATATATAAGTAGCTCCAGCTTTTGCAGCAAGTATCGCCTGATTTGCAGAAAAACATAAAGTCATATTGGTTTTTTGGCCTATATCAGTGAAATATTTACAAGCCCTTATCCCATCCCAAGTAACAGGAAGTTTTATAACTATATTCGAAGCCATTTTTAGTAATTTTTCCCCTTCTTTAACCATACTCTCATAATCGTTTGAAGGTACTTCGATACTAACGTCAATATCTTTCAGGGAACAAATTTTACTAACAACCTCATGAAACTCAACAGTAGCTGAAGCTATTAAAGTAGGATTAGTTGTAACACCATCTATAACTCCATATGATCTATATTTAGTAATTTCATCAAAATCAATACTGTCTAAAAATATTTCCATGCTTCTATTAATTAAATTTTGTTAGGATAGAATCCAAATCTTCAAGGTTGCTGTAGTAAATTGATATTCTACCGCCATTATTAGAATTTTCAACAACTACTTTCACTCCGAATTTTTCACTTAGCGATTCACTTAGCATAATCAAATCTTCATCTTGCTCCATGTAATTCATTTCGGCCTTTTTTGGCTTTCTAGTTTTACTTGGAGAACTATTATTTTTATTTCCAGCAACTAACTCTTCTGTTTTCCTAACGCTTAAATCATTTGCTATTATTCTTTGCGCAATTTCTTCTGCATTATCAAGCCCAATCAAACATCTTGCATGTCCCATACTCAAGCTTCCATCATTAACCATATTTTTTATAGGTTCTGGAAGCTGGTTCAAGCGGAGTAAATTTGCTATGTGAGAACGGCTTTTACCAATTACAGATGCTATTTCGCTTTGCGTATAACCATAATCATTTACTAGCTTTTGATAACCTTCTGCTTCTTCTATTGCTGATAATTCATCTCTTTGTATATTTTCGATCAATGCAACTTCGAAAAGTTCTTTTTCGTCGAAATCTTTTATAATAACTGGTATCTCCTGAAGATGAACCATTTTAGCCGCTCTATACCTTCTCTCACCCGCAACTATTTTGTATTTTCCCGCGTTATCTTTTTTTACAATAATAGGTTGCAGTAGACCGTGAGTAGATATTGAATTGGCAAGCTCTTGTATTTTCTCGCTATCAAAGTATTTCCTAGGCTGACCTTCATTAGCATATATTAAATTTATATCAACCAGATTTGTTGTATTGATAATTTCTATTGGTACTGTCTCTTCTTTTAATAATGAAGATAACCCTCGTCCTAACGCTTTGTTTCTCATAATACAACCTAAAATATTTATGCGGAAATTGCCAAATTTTTGTTTCCTACTTGTTCTCGTTTTACTATTTCTTTTGCCAAACTAATATACGCTCGCGATCCTGAACAGTTATGATCGTATATAATCACAGATTTTCCATGCGAAGGAGCCTCAGAAACCCTTATATTCCTTGGTATTACAGTATTATACACTAATTTACCTAAACAAGTCCTTACATCTTTTTCTACTTGCTCGGTCAAACGATTTCTTTTGTCATACATAGTGAATAAAATCCCACTTATTTTTATGATAGGATTTAATTTTTTTTCAACTACCTCTATCGTTTTAAGTAAGTGACTCAAGCCTTCAAGCGAATAAAAATCACATAACATTGGAATTATTACTTCATTACTAGCAACAAGAGCATTTAGCGTTAATATATTAAGCGAAGGCGGGCAGTCTATAATAATATAATCAAATTGATCTAAGATAGTCGATAATTTATTCTTTAAAATCATCTCATGGTTATCTTTTTCAATCAAGTCTAGTTCTATGGCCGCTAAGTTAGTATTTGCTGTAATGATTGATAGTTTTGGAATCTCTGTTTCAATAATCGCATTTGAAGCAGAATTAAGTCCACACATTACGTGGTAGGAAGTAATTTTTCTGTCTTCTTGTTTTATTCCGAGTCCACTACTGCTATTTCCTTGAGAATCTAGATCAATTAACAACACTTTTTTATCCATCACGGCAAATATTGTAGACAAATTGACAGCAGTTGTAGTTTTACCTACACCGCCCTTTTGATTCACAATAGAAATGATTTTTGCCATTGTTTATTTACGCGTTAAATCAGTAATTTCTAGGACTTTGCCAGTTTCTGAAGTGATGCTATCATGAACTGTGGTATTAAACAACCAATGTTTTTCAGCTTTTGTTATTTCGTTTTTATATCCAGCACCCTTATGCAACAAAAATTTACTTTTTACTTTAATTTTAGAACTATATTTAAAAATAGAATCTAGCTCCGCAAACGCTCTGGATGTTATTATATCACATTGCAAGTTTTCGATATTTTCTACTCTATCATTAAGTATTTTAATATTATTACTAGAAATTTTTGATGCCTGAACAAGAAAAGCAGCCTTTCTTGAATCGCTTTCGATTAACGTGATATCATGGATACCCGCAATACTTAAGATAATTGCAGGAAAGCCAGCACCTGAACCCAAATCAATTATTTTTGATTCTTTTTCTATAAAAGGCAAAAGCTGAACTGAGTCTAATATATGACGGTTCATTATATCGTCTGATGTTCTTGATGAAATCAAATTTATAGTCTTATTCCACTTTAATAACAGATTTTTAAACTCAATGATCTTTGTAAATATTTCACGTGAAACAATATCCTCTAATTTACTCATATAAATATGACTTCACTGAATAGAGTTAGTTTTTATATGCACTATAATAGCCGTTAAAGCTGCTGGAGTTACTCCCGGTATTCTCCTAGCAGCACCAATCGTTCTAGGGCGATGATATGATAATTTTTCTTGCACTTCGAGCGAAAGGCTTTTTACTAACGAGTAATTAATCTCGTTTGGAATGAAATTGTCTTCTTCATCATTAAATAATTTTATATCCTGACTCTGCCTGTTTAAATAAGCTGAATATTTTGATTCAATCTGTAAATAGTTAAGTATATCAGCCTTTATTTCGAGGATTTCAGGAAAAATCTCTGCTGTTTTACTAGTCCCTAAATTAGGAAGCCCTAATAATTTGTAAGCAGATTTGGTAGAACCATCTTGAGAAACAGAAATACCAAATTTTATAAGCTGGCTTGTGGTGATTTTTTTTTCGTTTAACAAATTCTGAGCATAAGCGATATCTTCAGTTTTCTTTAAAAACCGCTCTTTTCTGTCAGGCGTAATAACTCCAATTTCTATACCCTTGCCAGTAAGACGAATATCCGCATTATCTGCACGAAGAGACAATCTATATTCTGAGCGTGAAGTAAACATTCTATACGGCTCAGAAGTCCCAAGCGTAATCAAATCATCTATCATTACTCCAATATAAGAATCAGATCTAGTCAGAACAAATTCTTTAGAAGAACTGCAAGCTAGCGCTGCATTAATTCCAGAAACTAATCCTTGCGCTCCCGCTTCTTCATAACCTGTAGTGCCGTTTATTTGCCCTGCAAAGTATAAGCCACTGATTTTTTTTGTTTCTAATGTACTTTTAAGCTCCCTTGGATCAACATAATCATACTCAATAGCATAGCCTGGCTGTAATATTTTAGCATTTTCCAAACCTGGGATCGTTCTTATCCATTTTTCTTGGATATCTTCAGGCAGAGAAGTAGAAATTCCATTAGGGTATATAGTAGAATCATTTAAACCTTCAGGTTCTAAAAAAATCTGGTGGCTTTCTTTTGAACTAAATCTTACAATCTTATCTTCAATTGAAGGGCAATACCTTGGGCCTACCCCTTCAATTTGTCCAGAATACATAGCTGACTGGTCTAAGTTATCTCTGATTATTTTATGTGTCGCAGGAGTAGTTCTGGTTATAAAACAATTTATTTGCTTCACCTCAACTTTTTCAGTCATGCTAGAAAAAGGTCGTGGAATTTCGTCACCAGGCTGCACTTCTACTTTACTATAATCGATAGTGTTTCCATCTATCCTTGGAGGAGTGCCAGTTTTTAGTCTACCTAAAGCAAAATCTAATTTTTTTAGTGTTTTTGATAATCCTATTGATGGACTTTCTCCCACTCTTCCAGCTGGAATTGTTTTTTTACCTATATGAATTAACCCGTCCAAAAATGTACCAGTTGTTAATATTACTTTTTTACAAATAATTTTATCGTGGTTTTTAGTAATTACGGATTTTACCTTGCCGCCTTCTATTTCTATGTCTTCTACTGAATCAAATAGAACAGAAAGGTTAGGATAATTAAGGATTTCCTCATACATTGCGGCCCTGTATAGTGCGCGGTCTGCCTGAGCTCTTGGCCCCCAAACAGCTGGCCCTTTGCTTTCGTTAAGCATCTTGTAATGGATCCCAGCTTTATCAATTACCCTAGCCATTAAACCATCTAGGGCATCAATTTCTTTGACAAGGATGCCTTTAGCAACACCACCAATTGCTGGGTTACATGACATTTCACCTAAATTTTTAGGTTTTAGCGTAATTAACAAAGTATCGACGCCGGCTCTAGCAGCCGCCGCAGCCGCTTCACAGCCAGCGTGCCCTCCTCCAATTACAATTACGCTATATTCTTTTTTCACGTGAAACAGTTATTTTAAAGTTTTAGGCTAGTATCTCGCTTTTATCAAAGAAAAATTCTATTTCTCTTTTTGCGCTTTCTAAGCTATCTGAACCATGAATGCTATTTGCTTCTATATTTTTAGCAAAATCTTTCCTTATCGTTCCAATTTTAGCATCTTCTGGATTAGTTGCGCCCATTATTTCTCTATTTTTAAGCACGGCGTTTTCACCTTTTAGAACTTGCAAAACCACTGGAGCCGATGTCATGTAAGAAATCAGACTACCAAAAAAAGGTCTTTCACTATGTTCAGCATAGAATTTTTTCGCTTGGTCTTCTGATAGATGAACCATTTTCTGAGCAACTATTTTTAAGCCTGCTGTTTCCAGGTATGAATTAATTTTCCCAGTTAGATTTCTTTCAGTTGCATCTGGTTTGATTATTGAGAAAGTATATTCAATTGACATACGTAAACCTTTGTTAATTAATTAAGTGAGTTATTTATATGGATTTTAATCAATTTTTGCAAGCTTTTTCTGCATTTTCTTAGCATAAACTAACTTAATGTTAATAATTATAATTAGCTTTAATAATATTATGTATAATATACTTAATCATAGCACAATTGCTTTACTGAACATTTTCTGAAACCCACTCTAATTTCTTTTGGTCGAATCTAATTAATCTTGGTTTTGTATCGATACTATCAAACGTTATATCCTGCATTAAATCTTTATGTGCAGATATAAAACCCCTGTCTGGAGCAAAGGACGGATAATATGGCTGAAAATTGCGGTATACAATATTTATATATTTATCCGCGATAGCTTTGTTAGTGGCTAATATTAATTCTGATAAATTATTAACCGCTGTACCGTTTAATGATTTTATCCAGAGCCTGTAAACACTTTTATAATCCTGGGTAAACATTTCGGGTACACTACTAAAGCTGCTACCGGTCTGTACATTCGCAAGTGCAACGCTACCTATTGGTATACCTGATTTTGATGATACAAAATCATCAGCTTCAAAAAACAAACCCCCGGCAAAATCTAACATTTTAGAAATTTTATTTTTCTCAATATCATACAGTTTTATAACTTTATTAAGTTTTTTTCCTTCTCTAATAATAGTGAGAGATATTTTATTGGATTGTGCATTATTCATTCCAAGGTCTAAGACCGTTAGATCAGCAGCAATTTTTTTACCATCAATTTCCCATAATATATCACCGGGTTTTAATATTGACCCTGCTGTTCCTCCAGGTAGTAATGAGTGTACGACAATAGCACGATTTCTTGAATCCGGAAACTCTTCTACATATTTTTCCATTTCGGCTTTGTCAAAGCCCCTATGCTTTACAGCTTTGTCTAAAGAATATAAAGATGTAATTACCCCGATGTGATTTCTAGTCGGCACAATCTTTTTTGCCTTTAATTCACTCAATATATGCTGTACATACGACCCTTTTAAAGCAATCGCATGGGTTTTTCCGCCTCCGTATAAGACCCCAATCGCTTTATTCTCTAGGTTTAATACCGGTGATCCACTTGCTCCCCCGGCTGAATTCATATTAATTACATATGATCCTTGCGGCATATCACCATTTATGTCATATAAATCTGACAAATATCCGCTATGGAAAGAGAACCCCAACCCTTCTGTATTTCCAACAATAAACACATCAGTTCCAAGCTTTGGCATTTCGCTTGTAAAATCAATAGATTCAACTGCTTCTGGGAAGTCTGCGGGATTCACTTTTAGTATAGCAAAATCCGCATACATATCATAATAAACTACTTTCCCCTCAGCTTGTTTGCCATTATGAAAAGTAATGAAATATGTACCAACACTAGCTCTTCCAACTACATGATTATTAGTAACTAAATAACCATCTTGGCTGTCAACAATGAAGCCAGTTCCAGACCAACTACCGGTATTTTGATAAGCTGATACTGGAACTCTACTATCTATAGTAACTATCGCTTTCCTAATTTTGTCTAAATCTTTTATTTTATCGTTTGCAATCGCGTTTAGGTCAATAAAAAATACTATAACTGCAAAAACTTTTAAAATTTTTAACATTTTCTTGCTCTGAGGTCTTGTAAATGAAATATTAAATCCTATATGAACATACATAAGTTGATTACAAGAGCAGATTATAACTCTTAAGTCAATAAACAATTTTTTATAAGAGGTTTTTATATGGGAAGAATTATAGGAATAGACTTAGGTACCACTAATTCGTGCGTTGCCGTTATGGATGGAAAAGAGCCTAAAGTTTTGGCCAATGCGGAAGGTGAAAGAACCACAGCTTCTATGGTAGCGTTTGTAGAAGGCGGAGAAAAGTTAGTAGGGCAACCTGCAAAAAGGCAAGCTGTAACTAATCCACACAATACATTATTTGCAATTAAAAGGTTGATTGGCCGCAATTTTGATGATCCAACTGTAAAAAAAGATAAGGAAATGGTGCCTTATAAAATTGTAAAATCTGATAGTGGTGACGCTTGGGTTGAGGTAGAAGGCAAAAAATATTCACCAAGCCAAATTAGTGCATACGTTTTACAAAAAATGAAAGAAACTGCTGAGAATTATCTTGGCGAAAAAGTTACTCAGGCTGTAATTACTGTACCTGCATACTTTAATGATGCTCAAAGACAAGCAACAAAAGATGCGGGTAAAATTGCTGGTTTAGAAGTAAAGCGTATTATTAATGAACCAACAGCAGCCGCGCTAGCTTACGGGTTTGACAAAACTGAAAATAAAACAATTGCAGTATATGACCTTGGTGGCGGTACGTTTGACATATCTATTCTTGAAATAGGTGATGGCGTGTTTGAGGTAAAAGATACTAATGGGGATACATTCCTAGGTGGTGAAGATTTCGACATGAAAGTTTTGGATTACTTAATAGACGAATTTAAGAAAGAAACATCAGTTGATTTAAAAAATGATCCGCTAGCCCTGCAAAGATTAAAAGAAGCTGCAGAAAAGGCTAAAAAAGAGTTATCCACTACTCAACAAACTGATATTAATTTACCTTATATCACAGCTGATGCAACTGGTCCTAAGCATATGAATATTAAGCTCACAAGGTCTAAGCTAGAAGCCTTAGTAGGGGACTTAATTGAACGTAGTATAGAACCTTGCAAAAAAGCACTGAAAGATGCTGGCATTAAAGCTTCTGAAATTGATGAAGTAATCCTGGTTGGTGGAATGACCAGAATGCCAAAAGTTATTGAGAAAGTAAAAGAGTTCTTTGGACGTGAACCACATAAAGGCGTTAATCCTGATGAAGTCGTAGCCCTTGGCGCTGCAATTCAGGGTGGCGTTCTGCAAGGTGATGTTAAAGATGTATTGCTTCTTGATGTTACTCCTTTATCACTCGGTATTGAAACTTTAGGAGGAGTTTTTACTCGTTTGATTGATAGAAACACAACAATTCCTGCAAAGAAGAGTCAGGTATTTTCTACGGCTGAAGATAATCAGCACGCAGTGACAATCAGAGTATTCCAGGGAGAACGTGAACTCGCTGCGCATAATAAGCTGCTTGGTCAATTTAATTTAGAAGGAATACCACCTTCTCCGCGTGGAATGCCTCAAATTGAAGTAACGTTTGATATTGACGTTAACGGCATAGTGCACGTATCTGCTAAAGATAAAGCTAGCGGCAAAGAGCAAAAAGTCACTATCCAGGCATCCGGAGGTCTTAAAGATAATGAGATTGAAGAGATGATTAAGGATGCAGAAAAGAATGCATCTGAGGATAAAAAACGCAAAGAATCTATCGAGGCTAAGAATAAGGCTGATGCTTTAATTTATTCGACTGAAAAGAGCTTAAAGGATAATGCTGATAAAATCCCTGAAGCTGATAAGAAAAATGTTGAAGATGCTATAGCTGAACTTAAAAAAGCAATGGAAAACGAAGACGACATTGAGCAAATTAATGCAAAAACAGAAAACTTAGCTGCAGCCAGCATGAAAATCGGTGAAGCTATGTATGGTTCTGCAGCTGAGGCAGAAAGCAGTACTCCAGGATCAGGGCAGAAAGAGGCTACTGATAGCTCTGCTGATGCAAAAGTTGTTGACGGCGAGTATAAAGACATAAGCGATAATAAATAGTTCAATTGCCAGGTAGTAGTATATATAGCTATTACCTGGCAATTAACATAAAATCTTTGAGGTTAATATACTATTAGAAAATAAGCCTAATTCAACTTAATTTACTATAAAGCAATGTCAAAAAAAGATTATTACGATGTCCTTGGAATTTCACGTTCTGCTAGCTCGCAAGATATCAAAAAAGCCTATTTAAAACTAGCTAAGGAATATCATCCAGACAAAAATAGTGATGATCCAGATGCTGAAAAAAAGTTCAAAGAACTTAGCGAAGCATATGATGTTTTAAAGGACGAGCAAAAAAAAGCCGCTTACGATAGGTTCGGCCATGGAGCATTTGAAAATGGAAGAGCTGGACCAGGCGGTGGTGGTTTTGGTGGCTTTAGCAATCAAGGCGGTTTTGCTGGAGCTGATATGAACGATATATTCGGCGACTTCTTTAGTGATTTTATGGGAGGCGGTAGGAGAGCGAGAGCTAAATCACCGCAAGTCAGAGGCTCAGATTTAAAGTATAACTTTGAGATAAGTTTAGAAGATGCCTTTAAAGGTCTTGATCGGAAAATAAACTTTACAACAGAAGTAAAATGCGCACCCTGTGAAGGTTATGGAACTAAAGACAAAACAAGCACAAACACTTGCCCACAATGTGGCGGCGCTGGTGCTGTAAGGATGCAGCAAGGATTTTTTGCCGTTGAACAAACCTGTAATAAATGTAATGGTTCTGGAAATGTAATTAAAAACCCATGCAGTACTTGCCATGGGCAAGGAAGATATGCAAAACAAAAACATTTAATGGTCAATATTCCAGCAGGAATAGAAAACAATACAAGAATTAGAATTGCTGGAGAAGGAGAGGCTGGTATTCGCGGCGGTTCTCCGGGCGACCTTTATTTATTCGTTTCCGTAAAGCCCCATGATATATACCAAGTTGATGGCGCTGATTTGCATTTCAAATTACCTCTTAGCTTTACAAAAGCTGCTCTAGGTGGCGAGGTCCTTGTTCCACTAATTGACGGTTCTAAAGTAAAACTTAAAATACCGGCTGGCACCGAAACTGGAGATCGGGTTCGATTAAAAGAAAAAGGTATGTCAAAAGTTAGATCATCAGCAAGAGGAGATCTATACGCTCATGCATATATCCATACTCCAAAGAAGCTAACTAAGAAACAGAGAGAGTTATTAGAGGAACTAGATAAAGAACTAGGTGAAGTAGATGCAAACTATAAAGACGAAGGGTTTTTCTCTCGGATGAAAAATATGTGGTCTTAGGCTTAAAGAAAATAATTTAGTTAATTCTATTGCCTCCCAGCTGGGAGTGTTCATTATAGATAGACAGCATAATTAATTTCTTTCGCTGTTTGCCCCAAGCTATCCCCGCCGGTCATCCTGAACTTGTTTGGAGGATCTAAAGAGGACGCGCTATATTGCGATTAAAAAAGATCCTCCAAACAAGTTCAGGATGACCATAGAGGGAAGTTCAGAATTATACGAAGCTTTAGGTCTTATCTATCTATAATGAACTCTCCCTTCCAGCTTCAAGGGTTTATCTTGAGTTCTGAATATAAATCTTATATTCTAGCTAAACTATAGTATTATAGTTATTCAATTTGAATTTGGGTTTTAGAGCGAGGAGTCGAGAACCTATATCTAATAGGTAAGCAACGAGCAACGACGTGCCTTAAGTTCAAAGTGGAAACGGTACCTTGAGTTTAACAATCTAAATTTTATATGTCTATTTTTGAATTATTGGTAGTATTGATTGTAGCTTTGTTAGTTGTTAAGCCCGAAGACATACCGCAAATAATAAAAAAGCTAAAAGAATTTCGTGCATTCGTAACCAACACGAAAGAAGAAATATTTGCACATTTTGATCCGGATATAAATAAAACCAATAAGAACTCCTCTGAAAATTTAGATATGCAAATGGAGCAAATGAATTTTTACCTTGAGAAAATAAGTGACCTAGGTTCTGAATATAAAGGTGAATATTCGCTTGAATCAGTTAAAGAACATTATCGCAAACTAATGAACCAAAAAATCAGTGATGAATTGAAGAAGAAATAAATTTGGCGCACAAAGGCAATAGATGCAAGGAATACAGAGGTGCCTTCATAGAAGAAGATAGTCATTTAAAACACGAGCTTAAAAAACGCTTAAAAGTAATATATTAAATCACATTGAATTAGGAATATTTTCTAATGTATCTTTTACAATTTAGGTGTGAGTTTCATAGACATGGTTTCAATAAAATAGTGCTATCGCATCACCTATTTCCATAAGTTCACTCATCATAAAAAAATCCATAACAGGATTTTGTGAGTCAATCATTTAGTTTGTGTAAGTTGTAAATTTTTGCTCTATCAAATC
>JANQTT010000069.1:0-419 GCA_030731565.1 Rickettsiaceae bacterium
TATTGATAGTATTCCAGCAATTTTTGCAATCACGCAAAATACTTATATTGTATACACGTCGAATATTTTTGCTATATTGGGCCTTAGAGCTTTGTTTTTCCTGCTTGCAGACATTGTAAGAAGATTTAGATATATCAAATATTCTTTAGCTATAATTTTGATATTAATAGGCCTCAAAATATTTGTCGCTCACTTCATACATATACCAACCTATATACCTCTTGTATTTACTATAGGATTATTGCTTATAGGAGGCTTCGCATCGGTTTTAGTAAAAGAAAGAGAATAAAGAATTAATATTTCTTTTATTTTCTAGGACCCGCCCCAAAATGGCTATTTTTAGCTAAAATGAAGAGCCTTCTTCTTTTAGGAACTCGATTTCTTCTAGAGTTGATTGGCGTCCCAGTATTTCGTTTCTG
>JANQTT010000069.1:429-10903 GCA_030731565.1 Rickettsiaceae bacterium
ATGTTTAAGTTCATATTCATAGGAGCTTTCCATACCTGGTTTATTGAATAAACTAACTGCGATCTCGTGTATCTCTTTAGATTCGCTATGCATAAAGGGCATATATAAAAAGCTTAAATATCCAGCATCAATTTCTTTGTCAAATCCGTTTGCAATTGCTTCCTTAGCAGCCTCTAGCGCAAGCGCGTCTGTTGCAAAAGCAATTGGTGTATCCCTGAAAATATTACGGCTAAACTGGTCCAGAATTATAATCTCTGCAAGCGCACCCTTTGCATTTTTCCTCCAAGATTTTAGCTCACCTTTCGCTGCTTTTTCAAATAAATCACCAAATCTTTGGGCAATCAGTGCATCAAATTGGGGATCTTTAAGCCACCATTGCTTAGGATCAATTTCTTCAAACCAAAATTTAATTACATCATTATACGATAGCGTCATAACTTTCTTACCTTTGCTGGAGATCTCTTATAAGTTCATTTTATTCCTATTCTAGCTCTAAGTCACTAACACAGGAATTAATGCTAGAAGCATCCCCTACAAGTTCAGTCTGTATTGGTGACTGGTTTGTGTCTTCTAACTTTATTTTCTTATTTGGAAGCTCTTCTTGTGTTATATCATCATATAATTCATCTATAGTACGCTTATTATTAAATTCTATCTCTTCTTGAACTAAATTTTCAGGAACTGTGTTTAGAGAATTATCGATAACTTGCAATAACTCATCACTAATTTTATTAAAATCAAGACTTATAAAGTGAATTGTTATGTTAACTTTTGAAACTTTTATAAAAAACTCCGCCCCTATATTAGTAATTTGATTATTATTAAGGTATAACATTACCAACGCATTATTTGTTTCTAACATCGTGGCTAAATACTCTGCACCTTGATCTTTAATCTCATTACTTTCAAGGAACAAACTTTCTAAAGTATCATTTTTTTTCAGTGCAGAGGCCAAATACCTCACTCCTTCGTCTTTAATTTCGCAATTAATAAGAATTAACTCTGCAAGGTTAATATTACCAATCTCTAAAATAGTTGAGAGTATTTTTGCTCCTTCATCACCTAAATTATTTGCTGAAAAATCAATTTTCTTAAGAGATCGATTATTTTTTAATGCTTCTGCTGATTCACTTAAATCGTCAATATCATTAGAGTCTACCTGCAAATCTATAACGCTATTATGGATATTGATAGCTTCAATAATCGCCTTTAGCCCATCGTTTTTTATTGAATTTTCAGACAAGATTATTGTATGGAGCATTGGGGCTTGCTCTATAGACTTTGCAAGTATTTTTGCACCTTGATTGGTTATACAATTTTCAGGTTCATTTATATTTAAATGGCTAATTGTTAAAAATTCCAAATTTTTTTGTTTTAACATTAAATCAGCAATATACTGCACGCCAGCGTCGTTTATGTAATTATCATTAACTAACAAAACTTTTAAATTTTTAGAGGATATTGATTCAGTTATAGCTTTTATACCTTGGGTGCTTATATTATTATCATTAAGGTTTAACTCCTCAAGCTGGGTACATTCTTTTATAGAAGGCGCTATTTGTTGCGCGATAAAGTCGTCAATATTTCTATCTGAAAGATCTAATTCTTTAGAATTAATATTTTGGTGAATGTACCTTTGTAATTCTATTAATGCCATCTCTTCTTCTGTTTGTTTTATTTCTATAAATCCTTTTGGCTTGCTTATTTCTATCATGCTCAATACTTTTATTAATTGTGTAATTTGGTAATAATATACTAAAGTTTTATTCTACGAAAAATTAACTAGTTTATAAAAACAAGTTATAATTTTAATTTTGTTACTCTGTAAGCCTTGGCACTTCGAAAGCTTGCCCCGATTCAAGTAACATTACTTTGTTACCTATTCCTTGAGACTGCATTGCCTTTATTAAAGCAATTTTGGCATCACCTCTACCCTCATCAGTCAATTTGAATACATCATAGTGAGAAGGTATAGTAAACGGCTCTCCTAGATCGCGATGCGCCTTTAGCATATCATCTGGATTCATATGCGCGTATTTCATAAACCAGCGTGGCTCATACGCGCCCATTGGTAAAAGCGCTACGCGAAATTTGCCAAACTTTTCTTTATCTCTTTTGAAATAACGTCCCTCGCCATATCCCGAATCACCTATAAAATATATATTACCACCTTTTGTTTCTATTGTCAGAGCAGCCCAGAGCGCTTTATTTCTGTCAAATAATCCTCTAGCTGACCAGTGTTGCATTGGGGATAAGTGGAGTTTTACACTATCCGAAATTTCTACTTCATCACCCCAGTCATACGTTTCTACAACTATTTGTTTATCATGTGATCGAATAATTTTATCATTACCTAAAGGCGTTATTATACGCGGCTTGTGATTTTTCCAAAGTTTTTTAATAGTAGGTATATCAAGATGGTCATAATGATTGTGGCTAATCCAAACTATATCAATAGGAGGAAGATCTGCAAATTTAATACCTGGATCAATTACTCGCTTTGGTCCAGCAAACGAAACAGGACTCGCACGCTCAGACCATATTGGGTCTGTTAATATATTTAATCCTTGAGTTTGAATGAGGAAAGTAACATGACCTACATTAGAAATTCGCAAGTCATCTCCAAGGACCCGAGCCGGGGGTGCGTCATATTCCAATAATTCAATACGATCTGGCCATGGAACAGATTTTTTTGTTAGTTGCCATTTTAAAAAAGATCCAAAACTTTTATTATTATTAATTTCTGGATCAAAGAATCGACTTCCGTCAAAATGATCTGACACCTTTCCCTCATAATAATTTGTACAAGACGATATAGTAATTACAACAAATAAGATTGTAAGTAATTTACTCATAATATTTAACTCTTTAAAATTCTGATATTATGAGGGATATTATACATATGAACTTTTTATTAAAACAAAATATGCAAAATCACTTATTAATTTTTGGCTATGGGTATACCTCAAGTAATTTGGCTAAAAGCCTAAATCCAAACAAATGGAATATTTGCGGAACTTCTAGGTCAAAAGCTAAAGACGAATATTGTGATATAATAAACTATGAAAAATTTACAATCGAGAGAGTATTAAAAGCCTCTACCCATATATTGATTTCAATTCCACCTAATGATCAAGGCGATATTGTATTTCAGGATTTCAAGGATTTAATTGTAAGATATTCAAATATAAAGTGGATTGGTTATCTCTCATCAACTGCAGTTTATGGAAATCACAATGGTGCATGGGTTAATGAGAATTCAAAGACGAACCCATCTAGCCAAAAAGGTACAAATAGGAAGTTAGCAGAAAATCAGTGGATAAAATTTGGCAAAGAAAATAATATTTCGGTAAATATTTTTAGGCTATCTGGAATTTACGGACCAAATAGAAACGCTTTATTACAAGTCAAAAATGGAAAAGCACGTTCGGTATATAAAAAAGGTCAGGTATTTTCTAGGATACATATGTCCGATATTGTCCAAATTATTGAAAGAGCTATGGAAAAAACATTCAAAAATGAAATATTTAACCTTGCAGATGATTATCCATGTTCAACTATAGAGATAAATAGTTATGCAGCAAATTTGCTTAAATTGCCTGAGCCAGAAATTATCAACTATGAAAAAGCCAATCTCTCTGAAATGGCAAAAGAATTTTATAGAGATAATAAACGCATCTCGAACCAAAAAATAAAAGAAATGCTAGATATTACACTAGAATTTCCAACATACCGAGAAGGATTAAATCAGCTATTTGTCGATGAGTATAGTAAATTAAATTAACGCCAGTTATCTTTTATCCATGAAGTAGGCCTAATATATTTCCAGATATTTCCAAAAAAGCCGCCCTTTATAGCATCTTCAGGCTTTGGATTTCCATGAAATACTACAATCTTAACATCCTTAGGTTTAGCAGGAGCTTTAAAATATCTGATTATATAAGGTGGAATACAATGTCTTTTAAACGATTTGCACCAGCTAGCTGGCCAATAATCTATATCGCCAATCTTACGTGAAAGATATATTTGCTCATTACTATACTGATCAGTTACCTCTTCAATATGGTTTCTATAATACTGGATTACATCTGGATGAGCCCCAATAGTATAGCAATAAACTGAAGAATTACCGATACCACGACCTTTTTGCGTCCAATTCTCAATTATTGTAAACTTATTGGAAAATGTAAAAAAGCAGTCAATATTTTCAACAATAACTATATCTAAGTCTAAAAACAAAGCTTTACCTGATAAATCTCCTATTTCCTCAGAAAACATACCAAGCTTACGCCATGGCGATACATCCTTTGCCGCAGGAACATCAATATTAGGTAAATCGAAACATTCAACTTCTTCGGAAATTCCGCTTCTGTCATCTGTTAAACATACAAATCTGTATGGAATAGTTAGATGTCTTTTTACCATTGAGTGCAAGACATTTACATCCTTAGAGGTATATTTGGTACCCCACTTCATGCATATAACGTTTACTGGCGCTTGTTTCATATTTTTATTTAATATTAATTTAATTAATTTTTTATTTAAAAACAATATTGATAAATGGCGCTACAGTTTATAGTGCTAGCTTAGATAGTCAAGTTTAATATAACCTACTAAACAATATAAATTTACGGAAGATGGTACACCCTAGAGGATTCGAACCTCTGACCTACGGATTAGAAATCCGTTGCTCTATCCAGCTGAGCTAAGGGTGCACTCTAGATTCTATGCAAAAAACATAGATCGGCTACTTTATAGCAGCGTATTTTGTTTTTTTCAAGTAAATTTAGAAAAAAAATATTATATTGTAAGTAACTTTAGTAACCTTACTTTTAAGTAGCTCCTAACTAGCGTTTATATACTATAACACCCTCATCCTGATTGTCTTTCTTTGGTTAATTTCCTTACTAAAATTCAAAAACTGACTTATGGAATCGATTATGTCATCATTTTTTGAATTTGGAAAAGTTGTAAGCTCACGAAGTAAACTTCTATTAAACGCAGATTCTCGAGGAAGTAGAATCTTACCAATTTGGAATAAATCTACAACAGAAGCAAATCTTGTGACCTTATCAAGCTTTGGTTTTATAGGTTTAATATTTGTATATCCAATGCACCTAAGATCTTGAATGATCGATTGACCACTTGCCTTATCTTCTATTAGTATATACTTTGGCAAATAACGGCCTGCGAATTTCTCAATTGTGCTTTTTAACTCCGGATACGCAAGTTTTTTTCGGATCATTGATACCAAATAATATTTTTTATCAACTATCCCAAAACAAACACCTACACTAAAATCAGATTTTTCTGAAGTCTTAAGGGCCGTATCCCAACTTTGGATATAATAATCAAATCTTTCAGGAGACTCACTGTAAAAACTAATATCATTTTCAGATAATAGGTTATAATTTGACGGTAATGTTTCTTGCAGGAATTGAGCTGCGAAATTTCGCGCTCCCATCTCTTTCTCAATTTTTGCTATAAAATCAGCATCATCTCTTTTAGAATTTAAAATCTCGTCTTGTTTAAATTCATATTTTTTCTGACCAACGCTATAAAATAGGTTTTTGGGAGCGACCATAGGAATTTTTAATAGCTCCCAATTACCGCATGATAGTAATTGTGCTGACAAGTCTTCTTCGTGCAGGCGCTGCATAACTACTACAATGACGCCATTCTTACTATCATTTAACCTTGTGACAAAAGTTTGCTCAAACCAATCAATAGCTTTGTTTCTTAGTTTTATAGAATTAATTTGCGTAGGATTATGCGGATCATCTACAATTAAATAGTCTCCCCCTTCTCCAGTTGCAGAGCCTCCAACGCTTGTTGCAAAGCGAAAACCGTTTTTTGTGGTCAAAAATTTATTCTTACAATTATGCTTTCTGCTAAGTTTAGTTTTTGGAAATAATTTTTGATACCAATCCGATTCTAAAACTAATTTTGTATCAAGCGAATGTTTAACGCTCAAAACGGAGGAATAGCTAGCAGCCATTATCCTTGCTTCAGGAGTTTGTGCCAAGAGCCACGCTGGCCATGCTACGCTTATACAAACAGACTTAAGCGCTCTAGGAGGCATATTGATAATTAGCCTTTTAACTTTGCCTGACCTTGCTGCTTCCAGATAATCTGCAATTAAATCAATATGCCAATTAGAATGATATTTTGCGCCAGGATTAATAGTGCTAAAAACTTTGCCAATAAAGCTTGGAAAATCTTGACGGATTATTGCTTCAAATAGCCTTACATCAATATCATTTTTCATTTTTCTTATTAGTTTCCAATTTTATTTTTTCAATAAACTTATTTAGGATTTCCTTGTCAGATTTATCGAACCTCATATCTACCTCTAGCTGCTTTTCTTTAGCAACTTTGTTAAGCTGAGATATAAGATTAACTAGCTTGTTTAAAATATCTGTAATATTCTTCTGGGTAGCAATAGTATTTTTTGCACTCCCGTTTCTAAGCTCTTCTAACTCATCCTCCAGAAGAACAACTAATTTTGTAATAAATTCATATATTTTGTTTATAGTCGTTTTCACTAATTACTCTCCAGAATTTAAACCATCGATCTCATCACCGCCTCTGAGCGGACCAAGCCCTACAAAGGCACGTTTTTCATTTATTGTCATAAAACTAGCATTAGCAATTTTAGACCATAAATTCTCGCGTCTTTTGGTCAGAACAGAAATAGAATCCCGATCAAAATCGATTATTAAATCTTCTTCATATAAGTGAGAAAGCCAACTGCTAAGAGCATCTGAATATTTATCCAGCAGAGGAATAATGTTTTCTTCCCACAGAGCAAGCCGTGCCTCTTGCATGTTACTGTAGGTATTATCTCCGCTTATTCCAAGCAATTGAGGTGGCACATTAAAGGCAATTGCGATGTCTCGGGCGCTTGAATCTTTTAACTCAATAAATTTTTCAAAACGTTCAGCATTATTCGTTTCTTGCCATTTTAATCCACCTTCTAGAATTAATGGCTTCCCAGAATTAGAAGCGCCGCTAAAACCATCATAAAATTGCTGTTGCAACCTTTCAAATTGCTCTTCACTAAGGTATCCATTTCCATCTTGAAAAACTAAAGCTCCGCTTGGTCTGGTAGCATTCTTTAGCAATGACTTATTCCAATCCATAATTTTTCCATGCAAATGGATCGGTTTTTCTGCCGCAGATAAAGAAGACAAGCCTAAATTATCATCAGTTGGGTTATAATTCTTTAAATGTAAAACTCTACTAATTCTACTTATTGGATCAATTGGGTAATATTGCTGACCTTTAGCGTTATTATATTTGTAAGCTAAAATAATATTGCCAGATTTAACATATTCAATCTGGCTTGCATGTAAATTATATAGCTCACCTGGCACAGATGCGGTCTTGCCTGGGGCCAGGATATAGCTATTCCCGTAGAGCAAAAGACTAGAAATACTAGTTGTAAAAAAATCTGCTCCAGAAATATCTGGGGCTGGTTTTTTAAGCAACCTTGCAACTGGATGTAATGGAATTTGCTCTTTTTTTCCTCCTTTTGTTTTATATACTTGCCAAGGTACATGGCTTGCAGAGCAAGCAATCAAACTTACACACCTGTGGACAATAACGTTTGTTTTATAGATATCTACACTAACCCGTTTTTCATCCCAATATTGCATCAAAGGCACGCCCAACGTATTAAACGATTTTTTGACAGGTTGTTTAGAGAATTTCTTAAAATATGACTGTAACATAATAAGATAAACCAATAATTTAATTTAGTAGTGGAAATTCTTATACCAGTTTGATATGAATACACTAAGCTAAACACAATAAATGCTTTGCAAAGTATTTATTTTTGCAATAGAATGAATAAATAAAAACATAGGATTTAATATGTCTGGGCAACTTCTTGAACTTATAATCTTTGCTGGTATTGCATTCTTTATAATTAATAAACTAATTGCTACGTTAGGAAGCACTTCAGAAGAAGAACAATCTCGTGGTAAATCGATCTTTAAAAATAAAATGCATGGCATGCGGGATGTCACGAACTCCACAAAAGAAAAAGCTAGTATTTTAAAACCTAAATTCCCTAGAGCAAAAAAAGTTAACTTAAACGGCCTAGTTGTACCCGGTACTGAAAAAGAAGTAATGGAAGGATTGTCTGACGTAGTAGCAAAATTACCTAATTTCAGCCTAGATATATTCTTAAAAGGAGCAAAAAGCGCCTTTAAAATGATAATTGAAGCTGCCTCTAGCAAAAATGACGCCGAGCTTGAAGAATTAGTAGACAAACGATATGTTGACCATTTCAAAGCGATCTCGCCTAGCTATGGAAAATTTTCAGGAATACACCCGAAGTTAACTGCGCAAGTTTCTGAAGTTTATACTTTTGGCAATAATATTTTTGTTAAGATATTGTTTGCAGGCAAAAATATTACTGATAAAATCAAAGATATGCATGAAGAATGGACATTTACCAAAAGCACTTTGAATTCTGGTCCTGAATGGCATTTGACAAATATAGACAGACCGCATTAATATTGGTAAAATTCATTTTTTATAATCATCCTTAACAGTCATCCCGAATTTATTTCGGGATCTCAAGAAACATATGTACTAGATTGCATTTAGAGATCCCGAAATAAATTCGGGATGACTTTCGGTATGACTATGCAGAAAGTTCAGTATTAACTAACTTAGGAAAGTTAGCGTTATTAGTAAATTCAGAATTACTATAAATATGAAATTTATACTTTTATTGATAATTAAATTTTACCAATATTTTATTTCCCCGTGGCTTGGAAGAAATTGTAGATTTTACCCAAGCTGTTCTTCTTATGCAAAAGAAGCCATCATGATGCATGGAGCTTTAAAGGGCTTATATTTAAGCACTAAACGCATATTAAAGTGCAATCCTTTTTTTGTAGGAGGCGTTGATTCCGTGCCTAAAATAGAGCAAAGTAATGAGCAAAATACAAAGTGTAGAAATAATTAAATCCCAAATAAACAACGCCCCAGAGCTCCCTGGCATCTATAAAATGTTAGACTCTGACAGTAGTATTCTTTACATAGGTAAGGCAAAAAACCTTAAAAACCGATTGACGCAATACACTCTTCAGCAAGAAGGAAAAAATAAGATTATGGTTTCCTTGGTACATAAAGTTGAATATGTTATTACAGAATCTGAGTCAGCCGCACTACTCCTTGAAGGACAATTAATCAAAAAACACAAGCCCAAATTCAACATATTATTAAAAGATGACAAATCGTTTCCATATATAAAATTACGGACTGACCATAAATATCCACAATTACTGAAGTTTCGTGGGAAAAATTTAAGTAATGGTAAATTTTTTGGTCCTTATGCTTCAGCTGGGTATGTTGATACTACCTTACTAGAAATACAAAAAATATTTCGCCTTAGGTCCTGTACTGACAGCTACTTTGCAAACAGAGAACGGCCATGCCTACTATATCAAATAAAGCGTTGCTCCGCCCCTTGCGTTGAAAAGATTTCAAAAAAAGAATATGACGAAACTGTAGCGGAAGTAAAAGCATTTCTATCTGGGAAAAATAAGAGCTTGCAAAAAATGTTATCTAAAAAAATGGACGCCTTTAGTAATGAAATGCAATATGAAAAAGCAGCTGAAATAAGGGATAAAATTAAAGCTATAAGCTATATTCAGCTAAAATCCCATAACGCCGAAAAAATCGATGATGCTGATATTATCGCGCTTGCTAATAAAAATGGAGAATTTTGTGTACAGCTATTTATCTATAGATCCCATCAACCATGCGGAAATCAAGCCTACTTCCCTATCCACACATATGACGCAAAACCAAGTGAAGTTATAGAAAATTTTATCATGCAGCTTTATCAAGATAAAGAGCCCCCTAAAGAACTAATCATTAGCCATGATATTAGCGATAAGGAAACTTACGAATCAGCTTTAAAACAATTACACAAAAAGCCAACTAAAATTACTCGTCCTAAATTAGGCGTAAAGAAAAAAATTATAGACAACGCTATTCATAATGCTGAAATTTCTTTGGAAAAACACCTAAAAATTTCAGCAAAAAATACTGTAGCATTAAGTGAGGTACAGAAGTTATTTGGGCTTTTGGAATTACCTAAAAGGATAGAAATATCTGATAATAGCCACATCCAGGGAGCTTTTGCAATTGGCGCTATGGTGGTAGCTGGAGTTAATGGCTTCGACAAAAAAGAATACAGATTATTTAATATCAAGGAAGAGCAGACAAATGCTTTTGGAGGTGATGATTATGCGATGCTACGAGAAGTTCTAACAAGACGTCTAAAACGCCTTCAAAATGAGCCATACCGAACCCCCGATTTAATGATTATCGATGGAGGAAAAGGGCATATGAAAATCGTGTCTGAGGTAATGGACACGCTGAACCTTCACATTCCATTTGTCTGTATGTCAAAAGGCCTTGAGCGTAACAGCGGGAAAGAACAGTTTCATAG
>JANQTT010000069.1:10913-13699 GCA_030731565.1 Rickettsiaceae bacterium
GTTTACACTTGACCGAAATTTAGGGGTTATGAAGTATTTACAGATACTTAGAGACGAAGTGCATAATTTTGCAATTAAAAGCCATAGAAACAAACGTACAAGCGCAATTAGGATATCATCTCTGGATAATATTCCAGGGATAGGAGAAGCGCGCAAAAAAGCTCTACTGAACTACTTTGGATCGTTTAAACTGGTTGCTGATGCTACTGTAGAAGAGCTGAATAAGGTTGATGGAATAAGTAAAGAATTAGCAAAATCTATCTATGAATCATTAAGATATAAACATCTGGATTGATTCAGCCTACATGGCCATATTTTTCTCTTTATTAACCCGGCGCCAGGTAAGGATAAAGAAAAATGCACCAAGTAGCGCTGCTCCAATAAAAAATCCAAACGCACCTATCCAACCATAATTATCTATTAAATAACCAACGCATACTCCCGATAAACCTGATCCAACATATCCCATTGTGCCCGCGAGGCCATTTGCAGTGCCAATTGCTTTTTTTGAAGCAAAATCAGCTGAAGCAACGCCAATTAATACTTGTGGTCCATAAACAAAAAAACCAACTAAAATAAGTGCGGCAGCGCTAAAAACTGTATAATCTTCTGGCATAAACCAAAATATTAATAAAGCAAACGCTAAACAAACCATAAAAAAGAAACCCACCGGGCCTCTCTGACCACCAATACGATCAGATATCCAGCCAGCCGCAAAGCCTCCTAACAAACCAGTAACCTCATATGCTGCAACTTGCCAACCGGCATGAGTAAGAGGTATTCCTTTAAATTCCTTTAAAAACAGTGGCGCCCAAAAAATAATTCCTATACGAACAATATACACACACATATTTGCAAAGCATATATACCAGAGTTTTTTATTGAAAAACACTTTTCTAAATATTTGGATAGCAGTAAAATGGTTTTCGCTAGTATCCTCTTTAAAATCTTCATTACCCTTATATGCCTCCACCGGTGGAAGCCCAAGTTTCTTAGGCGATTCACGCAACCTATTAAAAAGGATCATTGCAATACACAAAGCTATTATACTCGGCACAAAAAAAGCATATCTCCATCCGTAACTTGTAACTAAATAGCCTGAGAATATCAATGTAAGAGCACCTCCGACCTGATGAGAGGCAGCGCCAAGAGCCCACTTTGTACCAAGCTCGTGCGGAGCAAACCAATGAGTAAGCATTCTTGCTACTGGCGGCCAGCCCATCGATTGAAACCAATTATTTAAAATCCAGAAAAGGCCCAAAAAATATAAGCTGTTTGTAAAACCAAGGATAAAAGTAACAACAGCTGAAGCGCAAAGCCCTATAGTTATAAAGTATCTGGCATTAGACCTATCACTAATATATCCATTGACAAATTTACCTACGCCATACACTATCGAGGCAAACGTGAGTACCCAGCCAAGTTGAGTTTTAGTATATCCATATTCTTCCATGAAGGCTGGCATAATCATTGAAAAATTCTGCCTGCAAAGATAGTAAGTTCCATAGCCCAGAATGATAAAAATCAAAATTCTTAAACGCCAACTATTATAAACCTTTCTTTCTTTCATAGTCATGAAAGGTTTAACTTCTATCTCCTCTTCTACGTGGGACACCCCTTGATGAATTGCTATAGTCATATTAACGTATGGATTTAGATTAAATCTTAGGAGCAGATACTAGCTATTAATTCTAATATTTGCAAGTAAGTAATGTTTAATTGTCATGCATAAATATCAAATATATCTTTAAAAATATAAAACTATATAAAACCTTTATTGCGGAGAACGTTTTAGTAGTTTAATTTAAACTTGGGACTAAAACGCAACGAGTAAATTTAACAATTTAATATAGATAGTATAATAGATATGATTGATTTAAATATAATAACAAAAATAATTTTGATGTCCTGTAATGAAGTAGTGTTAGTTCCTTTAATAATTGGTGGTTTTTTAGGCGTCGATAGGAAAATTTTTGGCCATGCTACTATCCTGTTAATGTCCATAATGATTTTAAATTCGTTTTTGAAATCAATTTTTCAAATTTCTCTACCTGCACATTTAAATATTGAAACCTACGTATTCCCAAGCGGGCATATGAGCAGCGCTATTACTTTTTATGGATGGCTAGTATTAAATACAAAAAATAATTTTATACGATTTATTCTTGTTGCTTTAATAGCTGGTGTTGGGTTTAGCCTAATTCACAAAGGCTTCCACAATATTTATGATATAGCAGGCTCTATTTTCTTTTCTGCTATTTTGCTTGGTATATATACATGGCTAGCAAGAACAAAACAAGTTTCCAATAACCCTCCCCTCTTGGGATATTTAATGATAACATTTTCATCTGGGATAATATGGTATTTTAGTAAAAATGGTAACGTTCCAAATCACGTATTGATGGCTTTTATGACTCTTATTGGCTTTACTTTGTCTTGGACATTTTTTGCAAATTCTATAAGAAACAATGCATCATTCCTTTCTGCAGTAGTTGGCTCCCTTTGTATAATTGGAATATACTACTTATCTTTACAACTTAAAATAGCAGTAAATATGCCTTATAATTTACAATGGGCAATAGTAGGAATTTTTATACCAATAGCTGCAAAGTTAACAAGTGGTATTAATCTGAGGCGATAAAGTTGTGTCATCGAATTATTTGGAATACATTATGGAAATACTTGCTCCTCATGGTGAGATAACAGCAAGGTCAATGTTTGGTGGTTACGGTATTTACAAAAATGGAGTTATTTTTGCATTAATTGCTTATGATGAGCTTTATTTC
>JANQTT010000069.1:13709-14316 GCA_030731565.1 Rickettsiaceae bacterium
ATCGCAATACAAAAAATTTGATTCTGAACCTTTCACATATGAAGCAAAAGGCAAAAAAGGCACTCTGTCCTACTGGAAGGTTCCAATCGAAATATTGGAAGATGAAGAACAAATTGGTGTTTGGCTAAACCAATCTTATGGAATTTCTTTAAAAAAGAAAAAATGAATACAAAGAACAAGCAATCACCACTTCATATTTTACAAACTATTTATGGTTACCAAAATTTCCGCAGTCAGCAAGAAGAAATTGTTAATCATATTATAGAAGGTAAGAATGCTTTTGTACTAATGCCAACCGGAAGCGGAAAGTCATTATGTTACCAAATCCCTTCCTTATGCATGGAAGGCGTTGGTATAGTCATATCTCCCCTTATTGCTCTGATGCACGATCAAGTCACAGCTTTAAACCAACTCGGTATAAAGGCCATAGCAATTAATTCCAGCTTATCCAATCACGAAGTACATCAGGCTCAACAAATGATTCGTGAAGGTAGCATAGATTTAGTATATGTAGCTCCAGAAAGAATTTTAATGGACGAATTCCTAGATTTGCTTTCTAACATTAAGGTTTCACTATTTGCCATAGATGAGGCGCATTGTGTATCGC